>JABXKB010000398.1 GCA_013375485.1 Promethearchaeota archaeon
ATTAAATCATTAAATTTAATATTTGAAAATATTTCTTCGACAGCAGAGATTATCTTACACTTATTCGAATTCTATAACACTCCATTGAACAATGCATTGAAAACCCTCTTTATAGCAGCAATTTTAACCGATTCAGGTTTTTTTAAACATAGCAACAACAATACAATTCAAAATGTAGGTAAATTATTAGGTAATGATATAGAATTTCAAGATATTCTCATTCTTCTTAAAAATGAGGTTGATATATCAGTAAAAATTGCTAAAATTAAAGGTTTACAAAGACTTAAGTTGATTCGAGAAGGTGAATATTTAATTGGAATAACAAGCGTTAGTAGTTTTGGGTCAAATATCGCTTCAATGTTAATACAGATAGGATGTGATGTTTCAATTGTTATTTCAAAAGAAAAAAATCAATCAAGAATTAATACTCGTGCTAGAAAAAGAGTTTGTGAAGAAACAGGATTGAATTTAGCAAAAATTTTAGTACAAATATCCGAACAGTATGAAGGAAGCGGTGGTGGACACGATGGAGCTGCATCCTTAACTATTAATATGGAATCTGATATTATTATCAATGAACTTATTGAAAATATTAAAGAATATTTATAGTCCAAATTTTTAATTATTAAAAATTATTGAAGAACAGTACTGTTATTTGATTTAACACTACCATGAATTTAGCCAAATTTGATAATTTCTATTATCGATATAAAGGAAACGAAGAATATGCTTTAAATAATATTAATTTAAATATTGATGATAATGAAAATAAATTTATTTTATTGTGCGGAGAAACGGGTTCTGGGAAAACGAGTTTAATTAGATGTATGAATGGTTTAATTCCACAGTTTTATGCTGGTTTTTATAAAGGTAAAGTTTTTATCATAGGAAAGGACACAACTGAAACCCCTATAGCAGATTTATCTACTGAAGTGGGAATTGTATTTCAGAATCCAGAAAATCAGTTAATATCAATGAATGTTGAACATGAAATTGCTTTTGGATTAGAAAACTTAGGTGTTCCTCCCAAAGAAATTTCATATCGAATAAAAGAAAGTGCATCCTTAACTGAAATTGAACATATATTAGATAAAGCACCTTTTGAATTAAGCGGTGGAGAACAACAACGGGTTGCTATTGCATCTATTTTGGTTTTAGAACCAAAAATTTTGATATTAGATGAACCTACTGCTTTATTAGACCCATATATGGCAAGAAAAATAATTAATTTACTGCAAGAGATAAAAGGGGAAAAAAATATAACAGTTTTGATAAGTGAACATCGTCTTGATTTAATTCTTCCGTTCACTGATCAATTGATTTTAATGAAGAATGGTGGGGTAATTGAACATGGATCATGCGAAAAAGTCATTAATGGTAAAAAATTCCAAAATTTAAGATTAAATAAGCCTGTAATTTACTCAATCTTTAATAAACTTAAAAAAGAAAATTTATATAATAAAAAAATTCCTACTTCCATTCCAGAAGCAATAAAATCTTTAAAATTTGAATAATAAATAAGAAGATGATGCAAATGGTTAAAGAATTACCGGTAGTTATGATTAGAGAAATAGGTTATTCTTATCCAAACGGAACAGAAGCCTTAAAAAACATAAATTTGAATATTTTTAAAGGAGAATTAGTAGGAATAATGGGCAAAAATGGAGCTGGTAAGACTAGCCTTATTCGAACCTTAAATGGATTAATAAGACCAACATATGGTACTATATATATTGATAATGAGAATATTAGTTCTAAAAGTATTGCAACTTTATCTAAAAAAGTTGGAATAATTTTTCAAAATCCTTTTCATCAATTATTTGCAAATTCAGTAGAGGAAGAAATTAAATTTTCACTAAAAAGTTTTAACCTTGGTAAAGAAGAAATTCAGTCTAAAACAGATCGAATATTACGCGAATTTAATCTTGAGAAATACAGAAATCGATCCCCACTTAATTTATCTGGAGGAGAATCGAAAAAGCTAGCAATGGCTTCTATTATTTGCAGAGATCCTGAAATTTTGGTTTTTGATGAGCCAACATTAGGTCAAGATGCTAAAGAAATTGATTTCTTTATAAATTTAATTACAAGTGAAAGAAAGAAAGGAAAAACTATAATTATAATTACTCATAATGTGGAATTTGCCTATGAATACTTACCACGTACGATACTAATGGCAGATGGACAAATTATTGTAGATGGACCAACAAAAAAAGTATTGAACAATGAGTTTTTAATAAAACAAACCTCATTAATTTTACCGCAAATTCGCCAATTTAATTTAGTATTACAACAAAATGAGTTCTATGAAGTAGAAGATGTACTGACTACAAATGAGATGATTGATTACTTAAGGAATCTTATAAAACATAAATCTTCAAACATTTAGGAGGAACACATAAAAATGTCTCTAGAATTTCTTAATGCTTTTAAATTTATGAAAAAAAAATCTATTTTACATAAAATGGATCCAAGAGCAAAATTAGTATTCTCGATTATATATACTATAAGTGCTCTACTCTTTACCAAAATAATCCCTTTATTCTTCATTTTTATAAGTCTAATTCCTATAATTCTTATTGGAAAGTTGTTTAAACAATGGATAAAAAGCATTAGAGGGTTATCTTTCTTAATAGTTTTCATCATTATTTTAAATACATTGTTTATATCCTTGTCTTTTGCTATCGCAATGATCTTTAGAATATTAATCATGGTATCAGCTTTCTCAATCTTTTTTTTAACAGTTGATCCAAATGATTTAGCACTCTCTCTTATTTCTATGAAAATTCCATACGAATTTGCATTCTCCTTCTCACTAGCATTTAGGTTTGTCCCAACAATTGCATTTGAAGCCCAAAATATATTAGACGCTCAACAAAGTAGAGGATATGAAATGCAAAAAAAAGGACTCATAAACCAGATTAAAAACCTTTTTCCCCTTTTAATCCCATTAATAATATGTTCCATTAAGAGAGCTTTTAACGTTGCTGAAGCTCTTGAATCAAGAGGATTTGGAAGTAAAAAAGAGCGTTCTTATTACTATACTATTAAATATAGCCTTAAAGATTGGATTTTTACTTTTTATTTGTTATTATTCTTATGCTTTTCAATTTTTATTAGAATACAATTTAATTTTATGCCAGAATTCTTAACGTGGAGTTTACCTGTTTGATTATTAAAGGTTTTAATATCAATGAGATAAATTTGAAATATTTTGTAGGAATCAATCAAATTAAAATAAACT
>JABXKB010000111.1 GCA_013375485.1 Promethearchaeota archaeon
ACTAATGGCAAATCTGTAAAAACTTTACAGATACGCACTCTTGGACCAAATTCAGGAGTAAGTAATAAGCCGTTCCTACCTAATGCACCAAGTCCCGCATCAATCGCTAATGGTATACTGAGAGCAGTATCGTTACCGCATTGAATAGCTCTATATCCTAAATCTCTAATAAATTCTCCTAAACATGAGATAATAAATGCCATTTTTGAATATCCAATTGCTGAGGCTGCAGCTGCTGGTTGGGCTGGTGCTGTCGAAATTGCATCTTCATCCATTTCTACTGTCATCACTATCACTTTATTTATTCCTTTAGGTAGTTCTATAGGCTGATCGTATATTGAATCTGCAGCTTCTCCTCCACGAACTTCTTGTTTTGCTTCAGCCTCACTAGTTTGATCAGGTCTCATAAATCCTGTTTCATAAATCCATTTTCCATTAACATCTGCAATACCTACTAAAGATGCTCCATAGAATTTTGCTGCTTTTTTTATAGTTTTCGTGAAACTTTCTTTATTTTCTATAATGTATTTAGATTTCATCCAATTTACACCATACCCAATATCCATCAAATCTTTCCTTTCCCATGTGAAAGCATAAGGAAATCTTTCATATACAGTCCAACCTGCAGCTACTAAAGCAAAATCGATCCTTGAATAACCATCTTTTTTTGATTCAATATGCTTCTCGATATTTGTGTCAATCATTTTTTGGTAAGTTGGTAAAGTCTTATCCCACAATCTTCTAAACAACATATTATTTTTCTGCTTAAAACGTTGATATGTTGCTTCATCTATTTCATACATTTTTTAGATTTATTGTTTTTATTTAGGTTATATTATAATTTTATAGCAAATAATAAAAGTTTTTGATGAGAGAAATATAGGTATAGACATTATTTTAAAAAATAATCTAAAGTGGATTATTAGATGAGTAAACGATTCTTGGTGGAGATAGGCTATGGTACTGACCAACACGGGCATAAAAATGATTGTACCCATGCTGCAATAAAAGCAGTTAAGAATGCGATTTCTAATAATTGCTTAACAGGATTAACAGAGATCTGTGGGTTAAAAGAACCAAAAGATCTAGTGAAAATGAAGGTTCATGTAAATGTTGGTGTACCCTATCCAGAAAAAATTGATATGAAAAAAGTTCTAAAAACAATACCTTTTGGTGAAAAATCAATTGAAGTAGTAAAAGGTGGATTAATTGCTCAAGGCATTATGATTAAAGAATTGGGAGATACATCAGACAATATTATTATGTGTAATGCCGCTGTGACAGTATCAGTAGAGGTTCGTAAATAAAATCTCAACTAAATTTTAAATTCTCTAACCCTATTTCATTTTCGGCATATAATTTTAAAGCTTTCCATTGTTGCTCAGAAGTTCCAAAATATTTGAACACAGCAATTCCAAGACCAAAATCAAAACCACGCACTTGTTTAAGCATTTCATCAACATTGCACTCTACTGAATTTGTGACCGTTAATACTGGAGCTTTAAACTCGTGAGCTCTTTTTTTCATGTTTCTAATGAAATACCAATAAAAAAAATCGGCAACTTTTCCCCAATACCAACCATCATCTCTGGTACCCATTAAATAAGGATATTCCATTGGAGACGCGACATCAAGAATTAAAGATAACCTAGACCAATCTTGTCCTAGCCTTTTTCGAGATAATAGTTTTTTAGGCCCTGGAAGACAAAACCATCCAGACACACATTTATTATCAACTGATTTTATAATATCATGAAGTTTTTGAGCGTAGTTTGCTATAGTTTCAGATTTAAAATCATACCATTCTCTACTTTTTAACAATTTTGGTTTATATCCATATTTATTTCTAAATTTTTGTACACAACGATGGCAAGCACACAAATCTGTAAATGCACCATCATATCTAATATAATCTGCAAAGAAACCTTTGATAGGATAATTTTTTACAACCTCCTTAGCAAGTTCTAATAGATAATCTATGTGTTCACTGTTAGGACACATAAAGCTTGTTAAAGGGATATATCCTTTACCTCTCGCATCTCGCGACTTACCAGCTTTCTTATCAAATTGTTTAGTTAAAAATGGTATTTTTTTCTGATATTCCTCAAAAGAAACATCTTCAGGTAAGTTTATTCTCATTTCTCCTTCTATATGTGTTGAAATTTCACCCTTTTTATAATTTATTCCGTGTTTATTTCCACTCTTTCCATGCACACTCACTCTTTCGGGATGTAAATACCCTTGATACGCATCGTTCATACTTGTGAATGAAACATTAATTTTGATGTTACTTTCCTTTCCGGTATCGCAAACCTCTCCCAAAATATCTCGATCTGTTGGATTCCATCCTTCTTTTGTATCCCAAGCACAAGCCCCATCTGTATCTTTAATAACAATTCCAAGAGTATTAAAATGTGTTTCTTCAAGTTTATTCATGATTTCAGCGACATTTAAACCCTTTTCAGCGAACTCATAATCTAACTTTCTGAAACCCTTTGGCCCTCTTATAGGCATTAAACCCATAGCATAAGTTTTATTAGCTCCAAAGACTTTATTGAAGGATTCAATCTTATGCTGTTCAATATTAAGATATTTCGACCATTCTATTTTTTTTACCATAATAGTTGTAAATTAGTTAAATAAAAATAAAAATAATAAACATGATTAGATCCATTATTTTAATTGACAAATCTATAAATTATAATGACATAAAATTTTAAACATATATTATAATCTTTTAATATATCATTTCAAAATATTTTATATATATAGAAAAAGATATTAATTATAGAAATCTTAATAGTGATTAAATCAATCAAACAAGAATTCTCTTTAAATGAAACAAAAGTACACAAGAACATTTCCAATCATAAAAAATACTAATAGTGGGAGGTAATTACGCAAATTGTATGATGCAACGTATAAAATTGTGATCTTCGGAGATGCAGGTTGTGGCAAAACTACTTTAACTCAGAGATTCTTGACTAATTTATTTAAATCAGATTCTAAAATGACTATAGGTGTTGATTTCGAAGTTAAAAGCCTAGAAATTAATGGGAAAAAAATAAAACTCCAAATTTGGGATTTTGGTGGCGAAGAACGCTTTAGATTCTTATTACCAACTTATGTTCGGGGAGCTAATGGAGCTCTATACATGTATGATGTTACAAACTATAGCTCACTAGCCCATATAGATGATTGGCTCATGGTAATAAGAAAAGAACTTCGAACTGAAGATCAATTCCCTATTATTGTTGTAGGTGGAAAAGCTGATCTTGTTGACGATCGTGAAATTACAGGTGATGAAGGCATTAATATCGCAAAATCAAGGGTTGTAGATGGATTTATTGAATGTAGTTCGAAAACGGGTGAGAATGTGGAAGAAACATTCGAAGCGTTAGCTCGATTGATGTTACAAAAATCAAACCTCCTATAAAAAAAGAAGTATTTCTTCCTGAATTAAAAATATCTAATTATAAAGAAAATCAGAAAGATTCTCATAAATCTTTAAATTATGAATCAATATCTTGTTCTTCTAGTACTAATTTTTGCTTTAGTCTCAAATCTTTTCTTCTAATTGAAACCATAATTTGAAAGTCTAAATCTTTTTTATACGCGTCAGCGCACCGTAGTATTTCTTTGGGAATATTATTTTCAATTTCTTCACCTAGGATATTGAATCCATCAAACATTGGTATTTCTGAAAATTTTTCAATTACATTTTTTAAAAGATCTTCTGGTAATACATCCGATCTATCTTTAACTGCAATGCTAATTAATTCTTCTAATTTATTATAAATTTCTCTCTTACTAAACTGACAAAGTACGCATTTTGAACTTCGATTTTTAAATATTTTTAAAATTATTAGCCCCGTAATAAATTTAAAATTTCGAATTAATATATTTTCATCTTCACTACCATAAATGCTAATAAACTGTTGTACATATTTCTTCGCTTTAATATATAACTTGGAAAATAACATTGCTCTATCAAAATACACTGGAACGATGCAAAAAATTCTAGTAAACCAAAAAGGTTTGATTCCTATTGGTGGATTTTCATAAAAGATATAATATACTACTCTCCCATCTCGTTCTTTATATAGAGTAGATTCTTTCTTTAGCATATTTAAATATGTTGATATGGTAGAACGAGCAATTTCTTTGAAGTATCGTTTATATACTTCCTCAACTTCTCCGGTTTTTATTTTTTTCTTCCCTTCTAAATAAAATTTTAAAATAATACCTAAAATACGATTCTCATGAAGGCGCCCTGTTTTTATTTGTTGTTCTTCTGATTCATCTTCTCTAAACTGGTATACATATGCTATCTCTGGCGCAAAATCTTGAATAACTTTATCGATTAATTTAAGTTTGGTGTCTGTAATTTCTGATCCTTCTAATTTCGCACCTTCAATTAATAGTTTTTCTATTTCAGATTTTTCAGACAATGGTAAAATACTCTTTTAATTATATTAATTGTTATCTAGTATTATATTATTAAAAAATCCTGATTATCTTAATAAAATTATTATTCAACCATATTAGAATATCTAGCCTTATTTATGTTTCTATCTAAAATTATGATATATTGAAATATATTGAATAATTAAATTTTTTTCCCTTAAAAATAGCTCTTATTAAGTAAACTAACTGAAATAAGGATTAGCAAAATCAGAAATAATTATTCTATGAATATGATTAAATTAGTAAAAGTTTTATAATGTAGTTATTTGTTTTTTTCATATTTTTTTTTCCAAATTGGATCAGCTTCTTGCAAAACTCTCCGTTGGAGTTTCCCAAGTAAATTTTTAGGAAGTTCACCTATAATTGCAACGCTGTGGGGTACTTTATAATGTGCCATGTTATTCTTTGCCCATTCCTTTATCTTTTGAGGTGAACAATCGCAATCTTCCTCAATTGAAACCCAGGCTTTTATTACTTCTCCGTATTCTTCGTCAGGAAGTCCAGCAACAGCAACTTCTACAATATCAGGATGTCTAATTAATAATTCCTCAACTTCCTTAGGAAAAATCGAATAACCTTTACATTTTATAAGTTGTTTTTTCCTATCTCTAATTTCAATGGTTCCATCCTCATTCATGAAACCAATATCTCCAGTTAAAAGCCACAATTTTCCCTCATATTCTAAAATTGTTTGTGCTGTTTCATCTGGCTCATCAAGATATTCTAGCATTATTTGAGGACCAGTGACACATATTTCACCTGTGTGATCAATTCCAAAATCTCTATCTTCAGGATTTCCCATACTTATCGGACCTTTATTGAAATCATCAACAGGCCAAATACCCCATTCTGTTCCTGTAAAGGGCATTCCAATGGTCCCAATAGGGCTCTCACCGAATAAATTACCCGCACTTACAGCAGGACCAGCTTCTGATAAACCATATCCTTCAACAATCCTACCTCCTGTGTTTTTAACGAAAGCATCTCGAACAGGCTCATGTAAAGGACCCGCACTTGAAATGCATAAAACTAGTTTCCCCATAACTCCTGGAAATCTTCTTTTAATATTTTTAAGTTCTGCTAATCTTTTAAATAAAATTTCAGTACCAGCATAAATTAATCCTTCTTTACAAGGCAATCTCTCAATTTGCTTACATAATTCTGCTTGAGAAGGGGGAGTTGGAAAAAGCATAATCCAGCCGCCCACAGTTAAAGAAGTATTCATTACTACTGTATGGGCAAAACTATGAAACAATGGCAAAATCCCTATGTTTCCAATTCCCGGTTTCTCACCACCTAACCATAATTTACATTGTTTCGCATTGGAAACAACATTAAAATGAGTTAAAACAGCGGCTTTTGGTAAACCTGTAGTTCCACCAGTCATAATATATGTAGCAGGATGTTTTTTTATATCAAAATTAACTTTTGGAACCTTGGCTTCTGTTTTTAAGAGTTCATTAAATTTATATGCACCTTGAAAATCAACTTTTCCTGTGGGTATTTTTTTTACAAATTTACCAATGGCTCTTTTTACTCCTTTAATTTCAGCTAAATCTGCTAGATTACTATAAACAACAATCTCTATTGTTGACTCTTTTATAATTGGTTTTATTGATGTTTCATATAATGCATCTAATACAATAAGCATTCTTGGCTTAATTATATCAAATTGATGGAGAACTTCCACTGGTTGATAAGTAGGGTTTATTCCACTCGCAATTGCTCCAATTCTAGTAATCGCATAATATGCAACAATATATTGGGGACAATTAGGAAGAAATAATGCTATAACGTCACCTTTTTTAATACCTTGATTAGCTAATGCTGTAGCAAAAGATTTCACATAATTATGAAACTGCTTATAAGTAATCCAAGCATCTAAAAACCATATAAAATTTTCTTTAGAATATTTCTCAACTTGCTCATCTAATAATTCATTTAACGTTTTTTCTTCGAAAGTAGTCTTATAAGGAACGTTCTCTGGCCACCATTTCTTAAACCACCGTTTATTTTCATCAACATTAAAGGGTGTTTGCATTTTTAAAGTCATATATTCTTCACAAAATTTAATAATAAGATTGTTTATCTATGTCACTTTGATTAATTAAAATTTAAAACTTTGTAAGAATTAGTAATTGAAAAATCTTATCTTTAACTAAAAATCAGTAAATTTGAAGCAAGAAATCAATAAATTTGAATAAAAAATAAAAAAAATGTAAAAAAATTTTTATATTAGAATCTTCCATCCTTTCTTCTCTTGATCAATACCGTAGCTACACCTACTAAACTTACTCCAGCTATCAAGACGATTAGCGCCCAGAATCCTTCATCTCCAAATACCATATAGACACTGAAGGTTGGATCGTGCCAAATTCCTTCACCACTACCATCAAAATCTGGATAGCAAGCAGCATATACCATTACATCGAATTCTGTACTAATTCTGATATCTGAAGCATAGGTTTTGGATTCAGACCCATCTTCTAACTCGAATGTATCATGTCTATCCAATTCCCATTTCCATAGTACAAGTGGCAATACATTTGTACTTGCATTATATTCTTGTGCTGTATCTTCATCATTACCAAGTTTATAAAACGGACCAGCTATATCGACAAAATCTAATTTTTCTTCTGCCCTTCCACCAATATAATTTCCTACCTTTAATTCATGGGAAGATTCAACATAATCTTCGTTAGGATCTAAAATTACTTCAGGATCATCTGTGTCTTCATTAACCTCTACATTTAAGTGGAAATGTAGTACAGTAGATACATAGATAATTGCTAAATCTAATCCTGCAATTTCAGAATTAGGACCATCTCCCCCATTCCAAGGGGCAAACCATTGATCTAATTTAACATTTCCTCTTGAGGCTCCAGTTTCCTCATCTTTCATTGTTATAAATGTGAATCCAAAGTAAATATACTCAAGATTTTCTTGTTTTGTTTTTAAATATGAGTCTAAATCAACAAACATAGGAACTGCTGATATATTTACATTATTTACTCTTAAACCCCATGAAATACTATTTTCTCCTTCACTAGGGTCTGGTTTATTAAACTCAAATTCACCAACAGTACCTAAAACAAGTCTATGACTGAGTTCCGAGTGGTCAGGAATCTGTATAGGCTCACCAGCTTCATCACGTATAGGCTCACCAGTATCATCAGTTACATTTACATAGTTAGCTGAGATTCTCCCATTTGAATCTGCATCATCATATAAAAAAGCTCCTGCTAAATGATGGGTGAAAAGGTAAAATTCAATATCACACCCATTAAAAGCACTAGCTATAGCTTGTTCTGCAGATCCCCCACCTCCAGTCACAGCGCTAATAATTTCATTAATATCAATATGAATTTCAAAATTTTTAATCCATAATTGAATTAAATCAAAAGAGAATTGAGTCCAAATTGTTTCAGCTAAATCTCCCGGTGCTGTTGGTGTTAATAACCATTCCATATAATTGTCTCTCCTATTTGTGGCATTATCAAACCAATCTGCTAAATATTGAGGCTCTACATCCTCTACTTTTTCATCAGTTTCATTTATTTCATAATCAGGACCAGTTAATTTCCATTCCTTCTCAATAGTATAGTCTTCTGGTGTTATGTTTAATTTTTGCCAAGTAATAGGATTTAATATAAATAATTCATCTCCAGTAAATATATCATTAATATGAATTAAAAACCAGGTAAGTACTGAAATTCCCTCCTTAATAACCTCTTGAGATATTTGCCTTCCCATATTTTGGAGCGTTAATATTTTTCTGAAAAAACCAAGTAATCTATTTATAGCATCAACAAATGATTTGTCATGATCCCAAATGATAAGAGTTACTGCAGCACCTACTTCTAATTCAAAAGAATAACTACCAGCTTTAGTAATTTCACAGTAAGCAAAGCCTTGATCGTCTGGAACACGATAATCATTTGGAAGAAAATAATAATCTTTATTATTCACAGAGGTATATCTTCTGACACCAGAAATTGTTCTAGTGGTATTCGCACTTAAAATATAGACGCTCTCCATTTCTTCATGTTTAGTAAGATTTAATCCTTGCATTAACAATGCTTCGAAAACAGAACCAAGGATTTGCCCTGCATATCCTAAGTTGTTACTAAAAATTGCTCCAAATCCTCCCCGAAATCCATCGAAGAGACCAACATCCACTTGATTCAAATTGAAGGTATCATCATAATCCTTTTCTTGTCCCATAACTGCCATAGGCATAGTAAATATTGAAGTAATAACAATCGTAATGACCATTAAGGATTTTGTATTTAAATTTTTCATAATATTCTCATTTTTTGTTATTATAATTTACTAAGTATTAATGTTATAATCAAAATATGACTTTTTAATGATTTTTGTTCTAATATAATAGAAGCTTTAAAAAATTCCACAATTATTATAGATAAATGAAATGAAATTTATAGAAAATGTAATTCTAATTCATTCTTTTTACTTACTATTACTATTTTCTAAAGAACTTTTACATCATAAAATAAAGATAAAATCTATTACCTATGTAAGAATTGGGTTATAATTTGCTATTGAAATTGCTACATATTGGAGTAGATATAATTTTAGGTTTAAATTTATTCTGCTTTATAGAAAGTATAAAAAAACACAAAAATATATAAAACTGCTGAAAGAATCAAACTCCAGACCGTTAAGAACTGAGATATTTCAGAAGTAGAGAAAATTACATTTGATCCAATAAAAACAGCAGCAATAATATATCCAAACAAATGACTTTTGAAACTCTTTACTTTCGATTTTCCTTGGAAAAAATTAACAACTGAAGTGATAATTATGAGAATAAATCCCACCATATAGAATAAATCAATTATATCATATTGGTAGATATCTAAAAATAAAAAAAATCCAAAGAGGAATACTTCAAGAATTTTAATATTCCACACACTCTCCTTTTTTGAGGAATCGACCCACAATTGTTCATATTCACTAATACCAGAATTATAAATTAATAATATAAAAGATCCAATAGCTAATGCTGTGAATAACGAATATGAAATACTAAATAAATAAGGAAGCATTGGAAGCCATATATCATACCATAAGAAATCTGTTAAAGCAAAAAATCCCGGTAAGACACTTGCAGCACAGAAAATCGGGACTATTGATGCTAGGGCCATCATAATCCATGTAATTGTTGAGATTTTTGTATCTTCTTCCCATCTTTCTTTTCTAAAAGTTGTTAATCTCCATGCCATGGAAGCAAAACTTAGAATAGAAATTACTGGTGTTATTACAGGAAAAATAAAAATTAACATAATATAAATTGCATTTATACCATAGAAGAATTTTAATCTTGAGGGAACCACACTGATTGTCTTATCAAAATCATCGAGAGTTTGTGCAAAACGAGTAATAAAAAGAATCAAGAAAAATAACCATGAAACGCTAAAAATAAAAGGACATACAATTTTAATTACTACTAACGTAAGCACTGGATCATTTGAATACCATAAATTAAAACCAGCTAAGTTATATATTGAAAAAATCGCAATAGGAACTAAAATTAATGAAACCAACACGATTAGGCGGCTTACAATAATTCCTTTTATCTCTTTAGACATAATTTATCTTATTACATTGAATTTTTTTAATATTAATATAAAATACTATGATTTAATAATTAATATATTTTCTATTGAAATTATAAACAGATTCACAAAAAAAGAATAAGAGTTATTAATATTTTAATTTTTAAAATATTCAGCATCTATTTTTTTGCTCCACAATTTGTACAAAATAAGTCTTCAACAGTTAATTTAGCTCCACAATTTTTACAGAAATCAGATGTAGTAGTGCTTACGGTTTCACCTTCTTTAGTTTCTCTAGGGAACATTTCACCAGTATCTATAGCCTCATCTTTGGCTTTAACTTTCACTTTCTTTTTCTTTTCTTTACCTCCCTTTGACTTGTATCTCAAACTTCCCACAAATGCACCAAAAACGGCACCAACCAATGTTCCTTCCAAAACGGCTGTAAGAACAGCTACAAGGTACGGTAAATCTGTTAATCCTATTAATAGCCCATCTAAAATTGCTGATCCAAATCCAAATGGTATTACAACTGCAAATATAATGTAAACTAGTGAAAGTATAATCGCATATCCAATTCCTATAGAAAGACTAGTATGTACTCCTCCGCGTGGAGAGTGAGCAAAAAGACCACTAGTTATAGCACAACATAGAATCCAAGGAATGGTTACTGCTATAATAAGCATTACATCATCGGGACGATAAAATAAACACCAATGTATGGGAAATAAGAATATGAGCACAGCCCCAATTAACGCTCCAGCAAGTAATTGTACTAATAATCCGATCCCACCAAGAGAACTAGTTAATGTAGCTATAGCATCATCGATGTTTGCAATCAGTCCTCCCGTAACACCCTCAGTGAGGTTAAGAAATCTAAATGAAACATATGCCATTGGAATAAGACAACACATACCAGCGCATCCTGACTTAATAACACGACCCCATCCCAAGTTTATCCCCTTACCATAAGTGATTAAATGATTTTAATTTCTATATTACTATTCATCAACTATCGCATATTTATACTTTTGTTTTAAACTTCAATCTCCAACTATGCTAATATTACTAATATTAAGACGATTTATGGGAAGAAATTATATTATGATTTATAAATATATTAAAAAAATCTAAAAAAAGGTATTAAAAATAAAGTTTATTTATTTAATCTTAACAATTTTACCTCTATCCATACTGATCGTTTTATCTCCATAAGAAGATAAATCTCTATGCGTCACTACTAAAATAGTGGTTTCCATTTCTTTATTAATCTTTTTTAATAAATTCATGATATCTTTTTCAGATTGAGGGTCTAAATTACCTGAGGGCTCATCAGCTAAAATAACTCTTGGTCTATGGATAATTGCACGAGCAATAGCACATCTCTGTTTTTCGCCTCCAGACATTTGAGTCGGGAAATGATCTTTACGATCAAGTAAATCAACGTCTCTTAATGCCGAAATTGCTCGATTTTCAATTTCTTTCTGGCGTAAAACTGTTGGCCACAAAACAGATTCTACATTTTCTATAGCTGTTAATGTATTAACAAGATTAAAATCTTGAAATACAAACCCAATTTTTTGTCTTCTGAGTCTACTTAATCTATCTTCTGTTGCCCTGGCGATATTTTCTCCATCAAATATGATTCTCCCGGAATCAGGAAGGTCTAACCCTGAAAGAACATTGAGAAGCGTAGATTTTCCACAACCTGTTGGACCCTGAATGATGACAAAATCTCCAGATCTGATTTTTAAATTCACATCTGCTAAGGCCCTTATTATAGCACCTGCTCTTCTATATTCTTTATTAACATCTACAGCTTCAATCATAATATCTTTATCGGTTGACATTTTTCTCTTACCTCCTTATTCTCCTACTTTTTTCAGTGCTATTATTGGCCGTACTTTGAGTACTTTCCTGTAAGCTAAAATAAACGCAAGTAACTGAACCCCGATAAAAATAAAGCTCGTAACAACTACTGGAACTAAATCAACCAATATTAGGAGAGTAAAATTAATAGCTGTTTGATTTATATAAGCAATAATAGCAGCATAATGAAATAATACCTCGATTACAATAAAAAAACCTACTAAAGTTGTAAAAAAGATCATACCTGAAACTAAAACTAATATATTTTTATTCGTATACCCTATACATTTAAACGTAGCCCAAACACGTCTTTTTCTTGAGACTAAAATCCATGCGTAAAGTAAGGAAAGAAAGAGAGATGTTACAAAAAAGATAATTACAAAATTCCATGCCATTTCTCCAAAACCTCCTTCAAGTCCCACGTCTATGAAAAAGGATGTCAAAAAGATTAAAGTTGTATAAATTAATGTAAAAACAATAAATACTTTTTTTTCACGTAAAGAGAGAAGAATCGCTTTTCTCCACATTCTAAATGCCAATTAATTTCACCGTGCTTTTTTCAATTAATTTTTAAATTATATTTAAATTTATGATTGATTTTATTTATGTTATTATAACAATTTAATAATAAATATTTTGGTGGAAATGTCCGAAATTGAAGCAATTATTGATGATTTATTAAATGAAGAACAAAACATCTTTGGAGTGGCTATAATAAGCAAAGATGGCAATATATTAACTCAAACAGAAAATTGGAATATAGCAAATGATTTAGATTTAATCAATGAATTGCTTAACCAGAAGATAGAGTTAGGTGAAAAAGGGATTAGTAGTTTAACGGTTCAAGGAATTAAATATATGATTGTAGAGAATACAGAAGAAAGAAAGATAGGTACAAATATTACCGGTAAAGGGCATCTTATTATCTGTCCTGTTCCAATAGGAGGTACTGGAGCGTTAGTTTGTTATATAAACCCTCAAGCGGGTCCTAGAGACGCTCTCTTCGCAACTCAA
>JABXKB010000399.1 GCA_013375485.1 Promethearchaeota archaeon
GAATTAAATAATTTATAGCAACTATGAAATCTACTGATAAGACTATTTTGGAAAAAACACTCAAAAATTTAATCTATTACGCTTTTTTTTATCTCGAACTCATATTAGTTGTCAATCTTTGAAACCAAAATTGATTGAAATCTCTAATTCCTTACTCTCTTTTGTTATTCTGATAATATATTGAAGAGAGAACGCTTCAATGAGATATGAATTTAATCACGATTAAATTTATTATTTACCCCTCATTAAAGAAAAATGTTTTATACATAGTTAAATATTTTATACATAGTTGTATAACCCTATAAAAAGAGATTTATCCAAGAATCAAATAAAAATTCTTAAATTGTATTAATAAATTAATTTCGAATAAAAAGATGATTTTCACTATGAGAAAAGATGAAGAAATCAATATTTATCTTGATAAAATTGAAGAACTTGAAGAAATTATAATGAGATTAGAAGATCTTATCCCAGTGGAAGATATTAAAAAGAAAAGTAGAAAAAAGAAAATGATGGATTCAAAACTCGCTATTGAATTCGATGAAAAAGAAAAAAAATTTAGAGAATTAAAGGATAAAATGGGTTTCTTAAGAAAAGAAAATTCAAAACTCCGACAAGAATTAGAAAAAATAAAGTATGCTAATAGTAGCTCATCTAGGATTAAAATTGAGGATTTAAGACCTGAACCAATCCTAAATGACTTGGTAAAAGATTTACAAGATATAGTGAATAATCAGAGATTAATAATTAGTAAATTAAAAACTAAGAAAGTTGATAAGGAAGATATTCTTGAAAAATTAAGAGATAAAGAAGAAGAAATTAAACTTCTAAAGTCAGAAATCTCACAATTAAATCATAAAAAAAAAGAATTTAAATGGTTCTAATTATTTAATTTGTTAATTATCACTCTCGAACTAAGTAAGCAATGAAAGATCGAGATACTCCAGAGATAATAAGCTGTGAATTAATAACTTTATAACCTGCTCTTAGCGCATCGTTCACTTTTTCTTCAAATGTACTCGAAAGAGCTCTCTTTTTATGAATCTCCTTATTGTATTCTTCAATTATTACTTTAAATTCTGGTGACTTAGTAGATTACCCATGTTGATCTTAAATATAACACCACTATATAGTGAGTATATATTATAAATTCTTCAAAATTATTCATATTTTTTAATGGTGTTTAATTGGAATTATTATGCCTAAGGGTAAGATCCAAGAATTAAGAACATTTATATAATTCTCTAACTTTCATATTTTGGATTTCTAATAATCTAAAGTTAAGAAAATGTATAAAAAATTGAATCATAAAAAGGGTGAATAAAATGGAAAGAAAAGATTATTACAAATATTTATTTCTTATTGGTGCAATTTGGAACCTTATTGTTGGATTAATGTTCATTGGGTTGTCTCCTCTCGCAGATTCCTTGGTGCCTATGTTTGACATGGAAGTACCGCCTAGTTTAGTTTTTTATCATTCATTTTTTGGTATTGTAGCTGTATTTGGAATAGGGTATTATTTAGTGGCAAGAGATATCAATAAGAATCATGGGATTGTTGTATTAGGCGCAATCACAAAATTTTATGTTTTTATACTGTATTTAGCCTATTTTGTGTTAGGCTACTCCAACTTTATTCCAATACTATTCGTTATTATTGATCTCATTTTCGCGTGTCTTTTCATCGAATTCTTAATTAATTTTAAAAAAATCGAATAAATTTATAGAACCGAGATAAGTTTTTTTTTAGAATATATACTTTATTGATTGTAGAGTAAAATTTTTAATTGAACTCCTGTAATATCTTTTTTAACTAACTATATTCAAGGGTGAATCGAAATTGAGTAAGAAAAAAAAAATGAAAAAAAAAAGGCTACTTGATGATAATTACATTAGAGCTTTAGAGAAACGAATTCGAAACGTAGAAACAGAAAAACAATTAATAGATGCTGAAAAACTGAGATTAGAACAAGAGTTAGATAGTTTAAGAAACGAAATTGACAGATTTAGAGATACGGACGGAAGAAAATCTCCTATTTGGCGTTTGATGCAGTTAGTCCCTGTTAACATTAGAAATCTTATCGGTGAAATCCTTGAAAAGCTTATGTTAATTATGCTTAGCACTCGAGACTTAGGAAAACAAAATCTTCGAGATGTAGAATCAGGCTTTTCTACTTTATTTGAAGAAATTGAAGCATTAAGGAAAATGATTCAAGAACCACGCAAAAAACTGTTAAAATGGTATGAATTATGTAGTGGAAAAGCTAGCCAACATCAAGTTAGTAATACCATAGTAGAAAATGAAGAGAAAAAAAAATATGATTATGCATTTAAAATTATCGTACTTGGTAAACCTGAAAAAACTGCTTTTATTCTAAAGTTAATAACAGGAATATTTAGTGAAGACATCAGGAATACAATTGGGGCTGATTTTTACATTAAAAATGTCGAAATTGAAGGTATTAATGTAACACTTCGAATTTGCGATTTTGCTGCTGAAGAACGTTTTCAATTTTTACTTCCACAATATATTAGAGATGCTAATGGTGCTATAATAATGTATGATGCAATTGACGCAAAAAGTCTAAAAAATCTATCTGAAGTTCTTGAGATAGTTAAAGAGAATGTTGGAAAAATTCCAATTTTTTTAACAATTCCCGAACTACCCTCTAAAGCCGAAGAACTTGTGGATCTCATAGAAAACTACACATTTACAGAAATAACCTCTGAAGTAGGACCAACTGGGGAACACGCTTTCGAATTACTCACGAAAAAAATGCTTGAACGTGAACATATTGAATAATAAATGTAACAGGAAAAATAGGATTAAAAACTAAAACAAATTTTAATAACAAGAACCGTGATTTATATGGAACCTACTACTGAAAATCTCTATGATATTTTTATCACAATTCAGAAAAATTATTCATATTTTTTAATTGTGGTTAATTGGAATTATTTATGAAATCTAACGAAATTGAATCAGATATACCTAAAAAATGCCCTAAATGTGGCAGTGAATTAAAAGAACGTACCGGAAAGTATGGAAAATTTTTAGGTTGTACTAAATTTCCAGAATGTCTATATACTTATGACCTAGGTAAACAAATTAAAGTTTTATGTCCAAAATGCGGAAAAAAATTAAAATTACGTAAAGGAAGATACGGAAGATTTTTAAGTTGTTCTGGTTATCCTGAATGTAAGTTTACTTTTAATCCAGAATTTAGAG
>JABXKB010000400.1 GCA_013375485.1 Promethearchaeota archaeon
TATCCTTCTTTAAAATAAGTGAACTCATACTAGTGAGAATGAATAGTAGATGGATGTTGACATACTTACAAATCTGTAAATAATTAATTTTAAGAAATAAAATTCTAAAATACAGTTATTTTGTGAGTTTTTCTAACTCATCTACAAATTCCTCATATTGCTTCGTTCCAAGTTGCCAAAAGTCTGGTTTTGTTATATCCACACCTACAATTTTACCTAGTTCTTCAGGAGATAAGCTGCCACCAGCAATTAAAAGCTTCTTAAATTTAGGAATGAATACTTCACCTTCTTTTTTGTAAGTTTGGTATAAGGCATAAACAAAAAGCTTGGCAATTACATAGGGGTAGTTATAGAAGCGAGTAAAGGATAAAAAATAATGAGGCACAACCATCCAATACCATTTCATCTCATCAAACCATTCAACAGAATCTCCAAATATTTTATCCCGAGCAGAACACCAATATTTAGAAATCGTATTCCCATCTAAAAATTCTCCTTTCTCAATAGCATCATATAGACTCTGCTCAAACCACATTCTTGCACTTAGTAAAAATAAGACAATTCCTGTTCCAGTTAATTCATTAGCTAATATTGTTATTTTATCATCAGTTGATTCAGCGATATTAAGCAAATGTTCAGTTAATAATAATTCCCCAAAAATTGAAGCTGTCTCTGCTACAAGCGCTCCTGATAAATAATTTAAAAATGTTTGTTCCCGAGAAGCTAAATAGGAATGAACTCCGTGCCCAAGTTCATGAGCAAGAGGAACAACTTCATTTATCAAACCCTTGAAAGGCGTAAGAATAAATGCAGTTTTTCCATTATACCAAGGAGAACAATAAGCTCCGCCTAATTTACCTTCTCTTGTACTTGCATCTATATGATTCCTATCAAAAATATCAGAGACAATCTCTCCAAATTCTTTTTCGAAATTCCTAAATATTTGAATGACAAGTTCTTTTGTTTCATTCCAAGTATATTTTTTTTTAAATGGGAGTCTTCCGTTAATATCAACACCATGCAGTTTTGGAAGGTTTAAGAGTTTTGTTTTAATTTTTAAGAATCTTAGATAAACATCAATATTTTCTTCTATAGTCTTCATTAAATTATCAATAATATCCTGGGTTGTATCATTATCAATGAGACTTTGGTGTATTGGGCTATCATACTTTCTACGATTCACAATCTTCACCCAGTCACCGCATATATTTCGCAATGCAGAGGATATTACGTTTTCATCTTTTCCTATTAAACCACATACTGATTTAAAAACAGATATCCTCGTTTCCCTATCAGGATGCATTATTAAAGGATAGAAATCACTAAACGATATTGTTTTTTCTTCACCTTCAACAGTAGCTTTAAACTTTCTGCTACTTATCCATGAATCTCTTAACTGCTGCCATGCGTTAGCTCCAAACTGATCTTTTTCTAGTATCAACTCTTCTTCTGTTACTGATAGTTTATGTGGAAATTTTCTCCTAACTTTACCAAGGTAGTTTTTGTAATTGCTAAGAACTTCTTCATTAACTATCTCTGGATTCTCATAAATAAATTTTCCAACCTCTAATTCGAGAAATGCTAATTTTTTTAAAATAGAACTTTGAAAACCCTTATATCTATTATAAATGGCTTTTGTTTCGGGAAGAGACATATTAGCGTAGAATGAATTTTCTGAAAATATCTCAATATCTTCGATATCTGCTGAAATTTCCTCTTGTTTTTCTAAGAGTTCAAGCAAATTTTGGGCTGTAAAAGTAGGTATATTAATTTTCCCTTTGTATTCGCTTATTACCTCATCCGTTTTTTCCATAAGGGCATTTATAGTTTCTGAAATTTTAGGATCATCACAACTTGAAAAAATCTCGGTTAAATCCCACGCAATTTCTTTTTCACTCATAATTATCAGATTTAAGGTTAATTTGAAATTTACCCATTAACTTTTTTTTAAGTTATTATACTTTTTAATGTTATACATTAATTTCAAAGAAAATATTACTAATAAAGTGATTTATAAAAAAGAATGACAAAAACAATCAAATTATAAAAATAATAAAAGATAATAAAAATTTTTTACACTAAAAAGAGTAATTTTCCGAGAAAACTTACGAGATCAATAATCTGTATTTTATTTTTTAATTCTTTATGTTCATTTAGATAGCAATTTAAATGAGCGATACATTTTGGACATGCAGTGATTAGGTATTCTGCCTCAGTCTCTATTGCTTGATTAATCTTATTCTCCTGTAATTGTTTTGAATCTTCGTTGCAAGAAATATAAGCAGAAACTCCACAGCATTCAGCATCCTGCATTATATCTTCCATTTCAACTAATTCTATAGATGGAATTTGCTTCAATACTTCACGAGGAGCATCAAAAACATTACTCATTCGTCCAAGTCTACAAGGATCATGGTAAGTTACTTTAATTTTTTCGAGGCTAGGAAATGTTATATTTTCAAATAAGTTCTCCTTTAAAATATATTCAGTTATATGATAAATCTCAAAATCGAATTCATCACGACCTTTAAATAGATTTTTATATTCATACTTCCACGTATAATATCCTTCAGCACAATTAAAGATTAGCGTTTTAACACCCGCGTCTTTGAAGAGCTTTACATTATATTCCGCTAGTTTTCTAAAGCTTTCTGCATCTCCTCGCCATAGGCTATCATGTCCACAGCATTTTTCTTCTGATAAAACAACAGGAACTATATCATTTTGATTTAAAATTCCAATTATGCTTTTTGGGATTTCCAAATAATCAGGAGCATTTATTGATCGCCAATTATTTTGACTCCCATAGTCACATATCATAATACCAGAGGCATCAAGTGCTTTTTCAAAATCTTCTGGTTTCTGGTCATAATTACAACACATATTACAGTTTAGACATCTATTAGCCTCTCGTTTTGCCTGATCTTCAGTAAATCCCAATTCCATTTCATCAAAACAAACAAGTCTTTCATTGCCAGGCATAAAATTCATTTCTTGACATAATTGTGTTTGAATGTATTTTTTAGGTATTGTAGATCGTTTTAAATCATTCTTTCTTATCCTTCCTTCTTTTAAATCTAGACCTCTGAGATAACGATCAATTGTAAATGCCGCTTCTCTTCCATCTCCAATGGCATCGACAGCACACATTAACGAATTATTAATTATGTCACCACCAGCAAAAACCCCGGGAATCCCTGTTT
>JABXKB010000401.1 GCA_013375485.1 Promethearchaeota archaeon
GTTCAGGTCATCTTTAATTCTGAGGTTGCTAAAGATCTTCTAATGAGTAAAGAATTTGAACTTTTCACTAATCATGTAAAACCATTCAATATGGAGTTTAATAAAATAGACATTCATGTTACGGATGAAGCATTTAGCAATTTCAGTTTAACTGATAATGAACTAATTCAACCTAGCTTTGATCCTACAAATATTTTAATTGGGACTTATATCTCCCGTAATAAAAACATTTACCAAATATTCCATGATAAGTTTAATGAAATTTTTGAAAAAGGAATCCCAATAAATCAATTTATCAATGAACAAAAAGAAATTGGGATCGAATCACTTTCAGAAACACAATTGTTTGTTCTTTGTGTAATGTGAATAGTAAAAATATTGTACAATGTATCTTAATTTTTATATTGCTTTCCTATTTTGTGTTATGTTTTACTCAACTTACCCAAGTACATAACATTAAATTAGGTTTCTCATCTACATTTGTACCAATAATTACACACGGCATTTGATATGGAGAGAATTTCAGATCTATTTTTATCTTACTCATACAGAGTTAAATTTCTATTTATATAAAAAACTGAATCTATGGTTTATGTTATGTCAGGATTTTCTATTTTATTTAGATATCCAGAAAAAAAAATAAAAATAAGGGTTGAATAAGGTGAATTTCTTAATCCTTCTTTTTTCTTTGCATTGCTTTACCAAATTTTTCAAGCATTTTTCGAGGAGTTACAGAAGGTCTCTCATATCTTTTTAACTTTGATTTAATCCCAAAAAGATATTTTGAAATATCTTTTAATCTTTCTGTGTCGTAACGCATCATCATTGTAATAGTCTCCATTTGAGGGCTTCCACCACCATGTACTCCAGCTACTTGCATTAAACCGCCTAAATCGGACACCACCATACCTTCAATACCCCGAAAACAGCGATAAATATATTCAGGTTTAACTCGTGGGTTTCTCTTCAAATATTTCATAGCTAGATCTCCAACTTCTTCAGAGAAGAATGAACCTTCAAAAGGTAAAGTAGCAATCAATCCCCCAGATAAATCTGCAAGGATTTTATATTCTTCATAGATATTCTCTCCGGCTAATCTGCGTCCAGCATTAGTTAATATCTCATCTGGTATCTGAGTGCCAGAAGGACTCTTTTCTGAGTGTTTTGCGCTTGATTCACCAGCAGCAAAAACAAGTTCTGCAATTCCAATAATATGAGATAATTTATCTTGAACATGAGAAGCTTTTTCAATACCATTATATTCTGCTACTAAAGCCGCAGCAGAAGCTAAAACTTCAGACATTGCTGGTTTACAACCTGTATATGTATGCCTATGATAATGAGCAAACATTAATGCTAAAAAGCCAGCATATGGCGTCTGTCGTGGGTCACCATGACCATTGAGAAAGACTCGTTCATTTGGGACAAATACATCATCAAAAATTATGAATGTTTCAGCATCTCCCATATGTATTAATGGGGCTTCCATGTGTTTACTTTTCTTACTATAAGCAGGTCTTGTTAGCAGTTTTACTCCTTCCCAATCTCCTGGTAATGCAAATGCTACAGCATAATCCTTATCTTCAGGTCCCATATATCTACAAGGAACTACTATAAACTCATCAGCGTAAGGAGTATTAGTAATATTAATTTTACATCCTCTAACAATAATACCATCTTCTCTAGTTTCTATAACTCTTAGATACTGATCTGGGTCTTCTTGTTGGTGTGGTCTTTTTAAACGATCTCCTTTAGCATCAGTTTGGGCACAACTAGCTACAATATCTCGATCTTGAAAATATTCTAAATATTTTATAAATCTTTTGTAATGGTCTGTCCCGAGAGCTTGATCCATCTCATAGGTAATGATAGAAAGAGCATTCATTGAATCAATACCCATACATCGCTGGATACAACCTCCAACGCGATGGCATAATAATCTCGTCATTTTTTGTTTTTTTAATAGATCTTCTTCACTTTGATGTATATGACAAAACCGGTTAATCTTTTTTCCTGTTATATGAGAGGTTACGGTACATAGATCTTCATAATCTGGGTCATGAGCACAATCAAACGTTTCTTTTATAATATTCATACCTCCCTCAAGACGAGGGTCGTCTCTGCCAACTTTTTCTTCACCGATGTATACATTTGGCTTCATCTTCTTTAAATCTTCAACATACTGTTCATACGTACGAATTTTAATCCACTCTTAATTAAATTGTTAAAATTAGATATAATACAATATAAGTAATTGAGAGTTGATTATAAATTAAACGCCTAAGATAAAAAACTCTAGAGCTTTTTAACTAAGTAGTTAAGGTTTTGCTTTACAATACACTTAGTTCAGGTGCTTTTCTCATGAAAATCTCCTCTATTAAGGATTCAAATGATGGGTGATCCTTTAATTCAATCACTCGATTTGCTTTATAGAACTTATTCATTGTCTCCCATAAAAAGTCAGAATTTTGTATTCTATCTGCAAATTGTGCTAATTTTTGCTTCGCTAGATATGTTTGACCTTTAAATAAATAGCACACTGAGTAAGAACTAATTGATTGCATAAGTAAAGTATATTCTCCAAATTTTGCACGATCAAGTCTCTTAGCAAAAAGTTCTCCGCTAAAAGAATTGAAAGCTGCTAAAAATCCGCTTATAAGATCATTTTTGAAAGACCAGTCTTTTGTAAATGGATTAGAGAATAAGGGAAATCCACCTTCTCCAATAATTAGAAGTAACACGGGCATTTCATGAGTTAATTTAGGAGGCTCTATAGCATGTTTTCCTTGCATTCGATCAATAACACCCTTAAAAGATGCTAGTTTTATACGTTCTGACATAGGTGCATTTTTTTTTTCTAGACTATTCCAAGTACTTAATTGCTCTAATAAAGTATCATGTTCAACTGATATTCGTATTGCCAATAAATTAAGACCATGAAGTTCAGCAATTTGTTGAGATTGCGTTATTAATTGCTCTGCTTCCTTAATCTTCATCTGAATTAGAGCCAGTTTTGCTTGTAATAATTTTATTTCTGCCAACCATAGATAGGCATTTTGATCTTTTGCTATATTAGATAATTGAGCTATTAGCGGATTTAGTTCATCTAAAACTTCTGAATTATTAGTCATATCTAATTCTTCTAAAAAAAGCTCACATAGATTAACTAGCGCCAAGAGATATAGGTGAGGGCTCGAAATTT
>JABXKB010000402.1 GCA_013375485.1 Promethearchaeota archaeon
CCCTCCTTGATTTTGAAAAGGAATCATCACATGAACCTAGATAAAACAAATTAGTAATAATAGAAAAAATTAATTTTTCTATTCCTCAATTATAAAACCAGTTTAGTAAATAATTATCTTCGCCCTAGTCCAATTATGTGGTGTTAAACCGATTACACTTCCAGTAATAGAAATAGGATTTTCTGTTGAAACGTGATGTTTTGGAATGTAAAAGCTAAAATAATAAATAAGTTTTTTAAGCTTAGTGAAGATAATACTTAGTAAAGATATAACAAACTTTAGAATGGTCTGATAAATAACATGGTCTCTCAAATTGAAAAGTATAAAGAAAAAATTTTAGCAAAATTAAAGGAACATGAGGTTAAAAGAGCCTCCTTATTTGGATCTATTGTAAGAGAAGAAATGACTGATGAGAGCGATATAGATATTTTAATAGAATTTAAAGGAACTAAAAGTTTATTAGATTTAGGAAGGTTAAAAATAGAACTTGAGGACGTGTTAAAATGTAAAGTAGATGTACTGACTTATAATTCTCTCCATCCCTTATTAAAAAATCAAATTCTAGCTGAGCAGGTTAAGATTCTATGAAAAAAAATGTGGAAATATTTTTAAAGCATATTCTTGAAGCAATTAATTTAATTGAAGAATATGTTAAAGATAAGGAGAAATCAGATTTTCTAAAATCTGTACAATTGCAGGACTCTGTAATTAGAAGGATAGAAATTATTGGAGAAGCTATTAAAAACATTCCTAAGGAGTTTAAAGGTATTCATGAAGATGTTCCATGGAAAGCAATTACAGGTATGAGAGATATTCTAATCCATCAATACTTCGGTGTAGATTTAGACCTTACGTGGGAAGTTATTAAAATAGACCTACCAAAATTGAAGAAATCAATCATCTCTCTAATAAATGAATCCTAAAATTTAAAAAATTAATCGTCAAAACTTTAATGGTTATTCTTATGAAGATATTAAAAAGAAAATCGCTTATATGGTTAAAAAATTAAAAAAATAAGTTTATGTTATTTTTTTTTAGTATGGATCAAGTTTCATAAATGAATATGGCTCGAATTTATCCTGCTCTATTTCAGCTACGATTTCTCCTGGTTGCATTTGACTATTGCATTTTACATATATAGAACCAAGCACTCTGTCTACCTCTACCTCGCTCCAAGGATCATATTCAGATTCAGTTAATTTCACTTCCGCTTCACCCATGATAAATTCAGATGTTTGCATTGTTATTTCTTCTCTTACTAAACGTGGGTTGTAATCAAACCCTTTAAAGAGTGGCGACATAAAATATTTATAATTGTATGTGATACTCCCTGGTTTATTTGGATCTAGTCCTAAATCTAATAAAATCTTCATAGCATCTTTTGCATTCGGTTTGTTGTTAAGTTTCGCTTTTAATTCAAAAAATTGTATTCCATGACGTTCAACCCAGCCTTCGAATTCTTTATTTTCTCTTTTAAAATGTATATTCGACATTTTTTTTGGATATCCAAATACTTCTCGTCCACCAATCAATGCCATATCGTTATCTACTGGCATTGCAAGACAATAAATTCCAATTACACCATCATATTCTCCAAATAAAAAGAGCGCTGCTTCCTTATAAATTACACCAAAATTAGTTTTAGGATAATTGGCAATAATAGCTTGTACTACGGGATGTTTAACTGGTTTTAAAGGAGGTGGAAGTAAATGCTTGACTATTTCTGGTTTAGTCTCCCAAAATACAGCCAAAAATTCTGCATCATAAAAATCAAATGATGATCTTCTTAATTCTTCTAATTCTTTTGGAGTTTTTACAAAACCCATTATAAATCACTTTTTATACTAAGATTGGATTAATAAAATATGTAATTTGGCTGTATAAAAAATTAATGTAAATTGATTTTTATTTTGGTTAACCCTTTATCCATAATTTTTCAGTAAATACATATATAATCATTTTTCACATACTCGATTTAGTCTCTCTGTTAAACCATTCAAAAAACCAAATAATACACCCATCTGTATTTTTACATCCTCAAAGTTTTCTGGATTTTAATAAGAATTTCTTTAATCCTATCACTGATATCCTCAATAAACTGTTCTGGAGTCTTAATATCTTGACCCAAAATTGATTTTTCTCCCTTAATAATCATTAATTTTTACTCCTAAAAATTATATTTTTGTCTTATAATTTTATTAGATATTTATATAAAAAAATATATTAATCTCTTGAGTGCCAAACATTTCTAATATCTCAAATATCTCAGGTGAAACACATATCTATAATCTCAAAATAATAAAATTTAATTATTTGGGAGTGTTTTTTAATATATAATATTGGGGTCGTGGATTAGTGGAAGATCGTTCGCTTGGCATGCGAAAGGCCGCGGGTTCAATTCCCGCCGACTCCATAACCAATTCTTATTATAGGTAAATATATTTTATACAAATTAACAAATCTTGTACTTTGTTCAAAATTAAAAAATTTTCAACTCTTTTACTATT
Organism: Promethearchaeota archaeon; assembly: GCA_013375485.1. GTDB lineage: Archaea > Asgardarchaeota > Lokiarchaeia > Sigyniarchaeales > SOKP01 > Loki-b32. Next base: position 2,508 of record JABXKB010000402.1, read on the forward strand.
TGACCAATATTAGGGGAAAAAAAGAAAAAAAGAGAAAACCTTAGTAATCTACAAAATTATTATTTAGCCTGTATTAGGGTAAAAAAGAAAAAAAGAGAAAAACTTAGTCTTTCTTCTTATCTTGTTCAATATCAAACTTTCTCCATTAAACTTGTTTCATCAAGAAAAAAGAAAAAGAATTAATTCCAGTTTCAAAGCTTAAAGTAGAAAAAAAGGAATCCATTACTACTGGTCCAAAAATCCTTGGAAAAATATCGAATATAAATAAATTTTAAAATGATTAACATTTAAATATGGTATGATAATTCCAGAATGATTTAAAATGCCTGTCGAAGCTAAAATTGCTGCCACTGTAATATTATTACGTGAACGAGTACCGGATTTAGAATCTGATGATAATTGTGAATTTGAAGTATTCATGGTCAAGCGGCATGAAAATGCAAGGTTTATGAGTTCACACCATGTATTCCCGGGTGGTGGGATAGAAGCACAAGATATGACTCTAGAATCAAGAGCAAGAATAATTGGACTTGATAAAGAGATTCTAAGTACTGTTAAAGGAGTATGTGATGAACCGTCTGATCTTTGGATAATTGCAATCCGCGAACTATTTGAGGAAATAGGGATTCTAATCGGAACGAAGGATAGGGAACATCTTATTGAAATAAATAGAGAAAATGGCACGAAATTT
>JABXKB010000403.1 GCA_013375485.1 Promethearchaeota archaeon
AAAGAACTGGAAACTATGATATTCAAAATTGCAAAAAGAGGAGACGTATTTATCTAATAATTACCCGCTCAGTTCGCTGAGAACAGTGCTCAGGGTTAAGGGTTGAGGTATTTAGCCGATTCAACGGCATTAGGTATAAGAATATATTTTTCATCATAGTATTCCGTTCTTTTTTTGACAATATATATTGGATTTTTTTCATTTATAAAAATTTCCTTTTTTTCTTATGACAAAAACGAACTTGAAGTATAGATTTATTTATACAAAAAATTCTAAAAATTCAGAATTATCTTTATGAATGTATCAATTAGCAATTAGATTTATTAAATGATGATCAATTCTCCTATGAGTTTCAACTTTTGATCTTGATTGAATAAATATATTTATTATCTTAAAATGGAGATACATTATAGAAAATAAATTAGACATAGTAATAGTCAAAGATTATAGATAATGAGATAGTCTTGTACAAATTTGTATTTAAATAAAATATTCATACGTAATCTTATTCTATTGAAAAGTTTTAAATTGCTAGTGTTATTTTTATTTAAAATATTAACACTTTTTATGGTATAATTTTATGAAATCATCAAAACTAACTATAATTTTATTAGTTATCATTACTATTTTTATATTCACGAATGTTAATACCACTTCAGGTTTAGGATATTTAAATTCTAACCATTATAATCAATCATGTACAATATTTACTGTTTCTGTAGGAGATAAAGTGCTTTTTTGTAATAACGAGGACTTACGACTATTAAACACCTATTTGTGGTTTATTCCAAGCCAAGAATATAACTCTTCTTCGGGACCAAAACAGACATACGGAGCTGTTTATTTTGGATTTGATAATAATCATCACCAAGCTGATGGATATGTTCAAGGTGGGATGAATACTCAAGGTTTATGTTTTGACGGGAATGGATTACCAGTCATCCCTATGAATCTTCATCCTGAGCTAGAAGAGACACACATTTATTACCATATCCATCTCGAAATTCCATGGATATGTAGTAATATTAATGAAACTATTAATTATTATCAAACTCACAGTTTTGGTACTGCTATTGCATGCCAGAGTCATTATGCTGATGCTTCGGGTGATGCTGTGGTTGTTAGTGGAAATACTGAAGGGGAGCGTGCATATACCTCTAAAGGAAATTCAAATTTCTTGATTTCAACTAATTTTAACCGAGCATACCCAGAAAATGGATATGGTTTTTGTAAACGTTATTTAACAGCACTTGATATGCTAGGATATATCAAATCTGAAGGATCTGTGACCGTTGATGCATGTGATGATGTTTTGCGAGCAGTATCTAATAGTCAAACTTCATATAGTTATATATGTGATCCTGTAACACACGACATTTATGTCTACTATAATCGTAACTTTGAAAAATACATTAAACTAAATTTAGATAAAGAATTAGCAAAAGTTGGTTTTGGGGCTACTGGAGCACCAACATCGCTTGGTACCGATATTTGGAATTATGGCGGAATTAGTTCCAAGGCAATTCGAATTGCTGATCTCTTCGCACCATCATCTCCGAATCCTTTTCTTTCATTTCCAATTTTGTTTGGAATTATTATAGGAGGAATAAGTTTGGTGGCAGTTGTAATAATAAGCACAATATTCCTTGCAAGTTATTTAATGAGACGTAGGACTTAATAATACGAATTATTATTTATTTATTCTTTTAGTTTAAAGAGGTAATAAGAAATTTCAGTAGAGAAGATCTTTATCACATCACAATTGGATCCTTAGGTACATAAGTTACTTGTTCACATTTTTCTTTCCCTATTATGATGTCATCTTCTAATCTAACCCCCCATTTTCCAATCCAATATAAACCTGGTTCATTTGTATATACCATATTCTCTTTGAGTAATGTATTTTCAGGAGATTTAGAACTAACTCTAGGGCCAACACCGTGAGCCTCGAAATCTAGAGCGTGCCCTAATCCATGAAAAAACAATTTTTCATGATCATAACCCTTTTCAGCTAAATATTCGCGACATTTCATAGCAGGCAAACGATTTGGAGTACCATCAGTATAATATTTATTTGCAATTTTTTTTGCCTCATAAAGTGCGTTGTACGCATCAATGAATTCTCTTGAAGGATTACTACCTACCCAGTAAGTCCAAGTAATATCAGAACACATTTCATCTATTTGCAAACCAGTATCAATTAGAAGAGGGCCAGGATTTATTTTTTTATTGGAAGTATTATGATGAGGGTCAGCAGAATTTTCTCCAGTTCCTACTATTGCTGAAAAAGCGGGTTTACCTACTTTTGCATATTCATATTCTAATTTTGCCATTAATTCTCGTTCCGTTATACCCACTTTTGTCATATCTGGTACTTTTTCTAGTAGTTCAATAGTGGCTTTACATACATTCCGCAAATCTTTTAATTCTTCTGTAGATTTAACACTTCTAAGTTCATATATGATAGGTGCTGCTGAAATAAACTCTGTATTTGGTGCTAACTTTTGTAATGCTAAATGAGTGCCGAATGGTATGTAATCTGCATATGAGGTTGTATCTTTCTCAAAAATATTCTCTCCAAAATCAAGAGCTATCTTTGGTTTTTTAATTATAAGTTTTAATTTTTCCATAAATTCGCTTTCAGAATTAAACGGAATTACTTCTGCGTCTAGTCCCTTTTTCTTGAGAGAATTTTTAACCATATTTGCTTCCATAGCAACGGGAAGAACTTTATGGTTACCATCAGTAGCAATAAAAATCGCGTGAAGAGCGTGAGAACCAACTCCTAATAAATATCGAGAATGGATATCATTATCTTCATTACAAACGATTAACCAACCATCTCCATTTATTTCTTGGAGAATTTGTTGAGCTTTTTCAAATTTATTCATATATCAAATCATTAAATGGTTTTTAATTAAGTTTATTAAAATATAATAATATTGATTTAATTAACCAAACGTTTTGATAAATACAATTTTAGGGAACTAATAATTATAGCGTATTAAAAAAATAAAAAAATATTATTGCAAATTTTTTCTATTTAAAGAATCTTGAATAATAAAAATATTTATTTTAGCTAATTTCATTAATTATTAAGGATTAACAAAATTTTTCAAAAAGGTTAAGATTTGAAATGTCAGAGGTAAAAAAGATCCAATTAAGTACTGGTACAGATGTAGATTTTGATAAAAAAG
>JABXKB010000112.1 GCA_013375485.1 Promethearchaeota archaeon
ACCTACTAAAGGCATTGTAATACCAATACCTACTGCTAAACCATTAATAGCAGCAATTATTGGTTTATTAAAATTCCAAATCTTCTCACATAATCTTACTTGAGCAATATCCATTAAATCTATTTCTTTCATTATTTCTGGAGGGATAGAAGTAATATACTTCATATTAAAGTAACCTCCTGAGGAAAAAGCATTAGCTTCTTCACAACCCGTCATTATTAGCACTTTAGCATTCTTATCTTTTTCCATATCGTCAAGAACAGTCCAAATTTCTAAAAAAGTAACAAAAGATAACGCGTTTCTTCTTTTTGGGATATTAAATGTAAGAGTACAGATTCCATTATCTTCTTTTTCATAAATAATTTCATTTAAATCCTCAATATTCATATTACATTCTTTCCTGCTCTAACTTGAATTAATTATAATTAGTATTAGTTCAAATTCTTAAAATACTTTTATTAAAAAATTTATCAAGTATCAACTTAAATATAAATAAAGATTTTTAGAAATTGTAATATCTAAACGTGAATAAAATGAATGCTGCGTACAAAATTATTTGGAATAAATGTAAAGAATGTGGATTCTTACAACACAAAACACATTTAAGATGTTTAAAATGTAAAGGTGATAAATTTGAATCCATAGCAGCTTCGGGAACATGTAAATTATTAACTTATACAATATTAAAAGCAACACCAATGGAATTTAGAGATCAGCAATCTTATGCTCTTGGAGTTGTGGAGTTTGAGAACGGACTAAAAGCATTAGGACAGCTCACTACTAAAGAAAATTTAAAAACGGGTATAATCCTCAAACCTATATATAAAAAAATTTGTAATGATTTAAATGGTACAGAAGTATATTCTTATATATTTAAACCATTAGAATAACTTATAAAATATAGAAATCTTCTCTTTATTATAATATTTTAAAAATATCATAGACTGAATTAAAATAATAGGCATCAAATATTTTTACATTTTCCATGAATGAAAAATTAAAAATACGGTTTTCTGGTAGAGGAGGTCAAGGTATCAAATTTTTAGGAAGTGTGTTAGTCCGAGTTGCAATGGTTGCTAATTATTATGCGACACTTACAGTTGACTATACACCTTCCGTTAGAGGGGGTCCTATTTTTTGTGATGTTATACTAGATTCTGCTCCTATTTCATATCCCTTCTGTGATAAAGATGCTGATATTTTTATTGCTATAGATCAAAATGGATTTGAGCGCGCTTCTGAATGTATATATGAAAAAACACACTCCTTTATCGATGAACACACAATTACTAACGCCGAAGAAATTATTCGGAAAGGTCAAATCCATCGTGTCCCAATTACAAGACGAGCGGATGAAAAAAAAATGCCAAAGAGCGCTAATATTCTTTGCTTAGGATTTCTTTCTGAATATCTTAAAGAGAGTGGAAAATTTGATTTAAAAGAAGAATATTATGACCAAATTTTAAATAGTATGCCAAAACAGTTTAGAGCTATTAATATTCAGAGTTATCAACTTGGTCAAGCTCTCTATCGGGAATTTATAAATAAAAACCAATAAGTTGTATTTCTTTATTAGAACCTTGTAAGATTTGACTTTTTAATTCTTACTAATGTAGTTTCATATGAAGAAATCGTTATTTAATGAGTTTCTTAGAGTGCGAAAGGGCAAATTTAAAAGAGACTCTATTATTTTAAAGCTTAAGAGAAAAAAAATAGTCAGTGTATATATATTAGAAGATGATGAAAAAATGTTAAAATCTAAACGAACACCCATTTTACCACCTCCTACCCCCGAGAAAAAGTATGAAATATTTATAGATTCTGAACAATGCGATGGTTGTGAATTATGTTTGTCATTCTGTCCAAAAGATATAATAGAAATAAGTAAAGATGAGTTCAATAGTCGCATGCTTCACTATGCGATCGTGATTAAACCTGAAGAGTGTGCAGGATGCAGACAATGTGAACGGTTATGCCCTACAGTTTCATTGTATATTTTGGAAACAGATATTAAGGAGGTTAATAATAGTGAGTAAGGCAAAGTTCCAAGAAAAAAGAATACTAACTACTGGAAATTATGCCTGTGCAGAAGGTGCGATTACAGCTGGATGTTTATATTTTGCGGGTTATCCTATCACACCTTCCTCAGAAATTGCTGCTTACATGTCAAGACGTCTTCCTCAAGTTAATGGAACATTTGTTCAAATGGAAGATGAACTGGCTTCAATCACAAGCTGTTTTGGAGCTTCTTATGCTGGAAAGAAAGCGATGACTGCAACTTCAGGACCAGGACTTTCACTTATGGCTGAAAGTATCGGTTTGGGCGTGATGTTAGAAGCACCAACAGTTATTGTCACAATAATGAGAGGAGGTCCTAGTACAGGACAACCAACAAATGCTTCTCAATCTGATGTATATCAAACGAGATATGCTTCTCATGGAGATTATGAAATAATCGTATTAGCCCCATCTACAGTTCAAGAAATGTACGATTTAACAATACATGCATTCAATTTATCTGAAAAATATCGTATACCTGTAATTGTCGCTTCGGATGGAATTTTAGGACAAATGATGGAAGTTGTTAATATACATTCAAATATTGTATTGATAGAGCGTAAAAAACCTCAAGTTCCACCTGAGAAATATAACCCTTTTGAGGTTTTTGACGATGATCTTGTGCCTGGAATGGCAATAGCAGGAACTAACTATTCTTTTTATGTAACAGGTTTAACTCATGATATAGAGGGTAATCCACAAATGACTCCAGAAGCGGCAGAAGTTCTCATTAAACGGCTTTGTGATAAAATTAGAAAAGCAAGGCCTCAAATTAATAATTGGGAGGAAAATCATTTAGAGGATGCTGATATCGTTATCTTAGCCTATGGAATTAATGCAAGAGGGGTACCAGAAGTTGTTGAGCAAGCACGTCAAAAAGGATATAAGGTAGGACTTGTACGATTAAAAACTCTTTGGCCCTTTCCTGATGAATTAATGGAAAGAATAGGGCAAATGGGGGTTTCAAAGGTTATCGTCTGTGAAATGAACTATGGAATGATAATTAGAGAAGTCCAGAGATTTCGGCATTTGTTTACAGTTTCGGGTATTACAATTCCTACTACCATACCTTTTAGTCCTAAATTTATTTATAAGAAGTTGATGAAGGAGGTTTAACATATGAGTCCATCAAATCAAATATCAATCCCCCCTGAAGCGCTTGGACATCCCTTAATTGACATGTTAAATTTACACCGATTCATTTTTTGCCCAGGTTGTTTAATTGGAACAGTAATTACATCAATTACAAACTGTCTAAAAGAAAGAGGACTTACTTCTAAAGATTATGCCATTGTATCTGGCATAGGATGTACTGGTCGATCTAGTGGCTGTTTTAAAGCACCTGCCTTCCATACTACACATGGGAGAGCCATACCTTTTGCAACAGGTATAAAATTAGCAAATCCTAAATTAAAGGTCATAGTTCTATCTGGAGATGGAGATCTTTTTGCTATAGGTGGGAATCATTTTATTCATGCTGCTAGAAGAAATGTAGAATTAACTGTTCTCTGTATAAATAACAATATATATGGCATGACTGGAGGACAAGTAGCCCCTACAAGTCAGATTGGCGATATTACTTCAACAACACCATATGGAAATGTGGAACCACCCTTCAATTTAGTAAGCTTAGCAGCTGCAGCAGGAGCTACATATGTTGCTAGATGGCCCGCATATGACGCACTTAGATTACAAAAAAGTATTTTTAAATGCATAGATAATCAAGGATTCAGTTTTATAGAAGTTCTTGCTCCTTGTTTTGTCCAATATGGGTCTAAAAATAAATTAGGCGATGCTGTAGAGATGATCGATTGGTTAAAAAAGCAAATTAGAATTAAGCTTGATTGGCCCGCTCATCAAGCAACTTTTGATTTCAAGAAAGGGATTATTATATGCGGAGAATTTGTAGAAGAGGAGCAAGAAGGATTTAGCAAAAAAATAGAGCAAGTTCGAATTAATGTACAAAATAAGAAAATTGTAAGAGAAATTAAAGATAGTGACTGAAAATATGACTGAAAGTGATAATACACCTGATATCGAACCTAATATCGGAGTTTTCCTATGTAAGTGCGGAAAAAATATCGGTGGAACGGTTGATATTGATCAATTAGCTAAGGAAATTGAAGAAGATACAAGAGTCAAACTAGTTCAAGTTAATACCTATACTTGTTCTGATCCCGGGCAAGTAGAAATTGAAACAGCAATTAAAGAACAAGGTATAGAGAAGATAGTTGTTGCAGCATGTTCCCCGAGATTGCATGATCCAACATGGAAAAAGCTTTTGAGACGAGTTGGAATAAATCCTTCGCTAGTAGAAGTAGCTAATATCCGAGAACAATGTAGTTGGGTACATCTTTCAGAGAAAGAAGAAGCGACTAAAAAAGCTAAAGAAATCCTTGAAATGGCAATCGCTAAAGCTGAGTTATTAGAAGCAATTGATGACATTGTTGTTCCCATTACACGAAGAGTCTTAATCATTGGAGGAGGAGTAGCAGGAATTCAAGCTGCGTTAGATTTAGCTGATGATTATGAAGTTATTCTTGTTGAAAAAGCACCTACTATTGGAGGAAGGATGGCTCTCATCGATAAAACTTTTCCAACAATGGATTGTTCAATCTGTATTTTAGGTCCCAAAATGGCTGATGTAGGCAATCATGAAAATATTAATTTAATTTCCTGTGCTGAAGTTACAGGTATATCTGGATACATTGGTAATTTTGAGATTACAATTAAAAAATACCCACGCTATGTAGATGAAAACCTCTGTACTGCATGCGGAGATTGCGTCTCAATCTGCCCTGAAAACGTTGTTGATGAGTATTCTGGCAACTTAGGTTGGAGGAAAGCAATTTATATCCCATATCCACAAGCGGTACCAGCTAGTTATATAATTGATGAAAAGAGTTGTCTAGGTCTCTCTCCTCTGGTCTGTGGAAAGTGTGTTCCTGAATGTGAAAAAGAAGCCATAAATTATGAGGATTCCGAAAAGACTTTTAACTATAAAGTTGGAGCCATTATTATCGCAGTAGGCTTTGAACTTTTTGATGCCTCCAAACTCCCAGAATATGGATGGGGTAATTATTCTAATGTTATAACAACTTTTGAATTCGAAAGGTTAATTAATGCTGCAGGACCAACAAATGGAGAACTTGTTCGTCCCAGTGATCTTAAGAAGCCAAAAAAAGTTGCTTTTATTAATTGTGTAGGATCGCGTGATAAGAGATTTAATCCATACTGCTCTAACTTCTGTTGTATGGAAAGTATAAAGGATAGCCTTTTAATTAAAGAGCATTGGCCTGATGTTGAGGTTACGATATTCTTTATTGATATTAGGGCTTTCGGTAAAGGATTTGAAGAACTTTATTCACGGTCAAGAGAAGAGAGTGTTCTATTTATACGTGGGCGCCCTGGTCAAATTAAAGATAATCCCATCACTAATAATCTTATTGTCAATGTTGAGGATATAAGTACTGGAACAATCTTCTCTGAAGAATTTGATTTAGTAGTCCTTTCTATAGGAGTTGAAGGTTCGTCAGAATCTATTCCCTTTCCTATTGCTAAGGATTCAAAAGGATTTTACATTGAAGCACATCCTAAGCTTCGACCAGTGGATACTCCAACTGATGGTATTTTCATTGCGGGTGGAGCAGAATCACCAAAAGATATTAGAGAAACTGTTACACAAGCTAGTGCTGCAGCAGGGCGCTCTGGAAATTTGCTTTCAAAGGAAGAATTCCATGTAGAACCTTTATATGCCTTTGTGGATGCAGATAAGTGTACTAGTTGTGGGACTTGTGTATCTCGTTGTCCTTACGGTACTATTAGTGTTGATCGAGAAAAAAAAACACCTGCACGAATTATTCCAGTGTTATGTAAAGGTTGTGGAACATGTGCAGCAGATTGCCCTACAAATGCTATTACCATGACAAATTTTACAGATGCCATGATCCTTAGACAAATTGATATAGCTCTTCGAGAAAATGCCTCAGAAAAAGTATTGATTTTTGCTTGTAATTGGTGTTCATATGCGGGAGCTGATTTGGCTGGAACAAGTCGAATCCAGTATCCAACTAATACGAGAATTGTTAGAACTATGTGTTCAGGACGAGTAGATATTTCTTTTATTAAACATTGTTTTAACCGCGGAGCTGGAGTTGTTATGTTGACTGGATGTCATCCACAAGATTGTCATTATATTTCTGGAAATGATTTTGCTATGAAGCGAGAAAATAAAATTAGAAGTTGGATGAAGAAAAATAATATTTCTGATGAGAGATTTGTCATTGAATGGATTTCTGCAGCAGAAGGAAAAAAATTCGCTGATGTAGTCTCGCAAGTAAGTAAAATAGCTTTAAAGTAGATAAATTAGAAAAATAATCATAATCGTTCCATTCTTCTTTTATAATTTGAAATCTTAGACAGTAGAGGAATAAATTCTAAAGGATCTCCAAAAACTGGAACTTTCCTTTCAATTAACTTTTTTGAAATTCTCTCTCTTTCTTCTGGGTTATTTAAACGTTGAATTATAGGAATTAATAGTTTATTATGCTTGTGGCCCAGTGTTAAGCTTTCTACCATATTAGATTCAAAATCTTGATTATCCCTTGATTTAAGAACAGGAGTTAAATAAAAACTAGGCATATCTAAAATTATACCATCTATTTTTTTATCTGATAAAGCAAGATCAATAATTTCATATACAGAAAGTACATAGAAAAATTGTGCTGCTAAATCTAAAGGATTATTTGAACTTGTACCTGGCAAAAAAAATTTGGACTTGAGTTTATCTTGGATTTCAGGACTGAATGGGGGTACTTTCATTCCTGCTTTCTCAAGTAGATCTACTAAAATCACACCATAGCCTCCACTAATACTAAAAACTGCTAAGTTATTTAGTTCAAAAATTCCATAATAATCAATTAAACGAGCAGTGTAGAGTAATTGCTCCAAGGATTCAACTTCAATAATATTAAATTGCCTAAAAAGAGCATTCCAAAGTCGATTATCTCCCGAAATTGAAGCAGTATGAGTTTTAGCAGCAATAGAGCCAGTTTCAGACTGACCTCCTTTTAAAGCTATAATTGGTTTTTTATTTTGTTTAAGAACCTCTTTTAAATCACTAATTCTTCCTTCTTTAATACCTTCTATATAGCATAAGATAACATCAGTTTCAGGATCATTGCTTAAAAAGTAAAGCATGTCAACAAAATCTAAATCCGCACCATTTCCAAATGAAAAAACTTTTGAAAAATTAATCCCTAACGCATTGGCACCATAAATTGCTATATTGCATATCCCTCCAGATTGTGCTATAAACCCTATATTTCCTGGTGTTGTTGGAAATTGTGGGCGCCAAGCTATACCCAATTTGGGATAAAATAACCCCATTCCATTTGGGCCTAGTATCCTTACCTCATTCTGTGCTCGTTTTAATAATTCCTTCTCTAATGCAATACCTTCTTCTGTTCCAGAATCTGAAAATTCAGATGTAAAAACTGTAACTAGTTTTACATTTTTTTTAACACATTCATCAACAATTTCTAAAATTTTTGAGGGAGGAACAGCAATAAAAGCAAAATCAACTTCTCCAGGAATATCTTTCAATGTTGGAAAAATGTTCTTCTTGCCAAAATTAGGAATTTCTACAACTGTAGGATGTACTGCATAAATAGGACCTTTAAAATACTCAGCATGATTTCTTAAGAAGAAGTAATCTCTCTTTTTTGATGAACCAATTACCGCCATAGACTTAATATTATTAATAAATGAAAGATCTTTGACACATAATTGTGTTGAGCCTTGCTTAATCATTACTTATTCAAATTATTCATAGAATTAAATTTTTCAGATTTATTATTATGGCAAATTTTATTTTATAATTTGTAATTGGGAAGAATATTTCTTTTAATGGGTTTGGATTCCTACATTTCTTTTTTACTTTTGTAAAACGATAAAATGGAAAATTTTAAATAATAAAGTTTCAAATATTAAACTCAACGAAAGCGCCTTGAAATTTCATTTAATTTCAAGACTTTTAGTTTGTGTCCAAAACAACCATTATTTTTAAAAAGAAATAATGAATTTTTTGGATGTAAAAAAAATTTACAAAAAAAAAAATAAAGAGATGATTAAAAAATGAGAAAAATAAGAATTGCTTTATTAATAACATTATTTATAGGCTTAGGAACAATACCTCTAGGAATTATAGGAGCTGTTTTTGCAAAAACAGAATTCGTAACTCCAAACTATGAACCTGTAGATTGGCAAAGTGGTTTAGCTGGTGATGTAGAGATGCCTGTATTTGATCCAGAAGTCGATTATTCGTATTATTCTGCAGAATCAGGTTTGGCAATGGCAACACCTCCCGTTGGAACAATGGTTTATGATTGGTATGTTAATGCGATCAGTGGTTCTCCCTGGATGACGCTTAGAGCTATTGGTGATTTTGTTGAAGTCTGGGTACAAGATGATCTTTCATTTCCAGCAGGCGATCCTAGAAATGCTGAGCCCTGGAGATGGCAGATCACTGATGATATGGCAGAGTATTTAGCAGATGAGTTTGACAATACTATTTATGCAACACTTGCTGGTTATTATGGTGCACCATTTGACAGAGATGGAACAGGGACTATTTTTCAAGCATTAGGATGGCCTTCTTTTAGATGGGATTGGATTGAAACAACAGATCCTGATAACCCTCAGAGAGTAATCTTAAAAATTATAAATTATCGGGACGATAACTATTACGATCCTACTTATCCATCCTACGTTGCTGGTTTCTATAGTTCTGATTATACTTGGTATTACTACAATAGAAACATGGTTCATCTTGATAGCTGGGAATGGTGTGAAAGATTAGGTCCTGAAGGACTTTCTTGGTTACCAGAACACCCTGAAATAGTTGTTGATCGTCCTAACTTATACGAATCTACCCTTGCTCATGAATTTCAACATCTTATTCATTCAGATCGTTTGCCTGGTGATGATACGTATATGAACGAAGCATGCTCCTTGTATGCTGAGCCCTTATGTGGATACGAACTCGATGCTGGTCAAATCGAATGGTTCATGGCTACACCTGACAACTCTCTAACCGAATGGGGTGATCAAGGCGATATAAACATTTTGGCTGATTATGGAGCTGCCTTCCTATGGGCACTTTATTTAACAGATCATTATGGGACTACTTTTATGGGAGACTATGTCAAGAATATGAATCCCGGAATGGATGGAATTAATGCTTTACTAGCACCATATGGCGTTGATTATTACGATGTATTTCGGGATTGGACGATAGCGAATCTTCTTAATGGAGATGGACTCTATGGGTATGATTCTATTGACTTAGATGAGTTAGATACCGACATGAGAGTTTATGAAATTAGTAAGAGCAAATTCCCATGGACATCAAGTGAAAAGTTTGGAAAGACCTATACACATGCAACTACATATGCGCCAGATGGTTATGATACAGGTATAAGAGAACTAAACCCATTCGGCACTGATTATATAGCGTTAACAGGAATAACCGGAGAAAATTATATTTTGTTTGATGGAGATGATTTAGCTAAATATCCATTCGAGTGGGATTATGAAGGTGATGAAGGATGGCACACTAAGAAAGGCGATTTGATGAATATTCTTCTTGCTGGTGAAGCGTATGTCGATCCACTAGATCCAACATTATCCCTTAATACATACTGGGAGATTGAAGAATATTGGGATTTTGGATTCGTTCAAGTCTCTACAGATGACGGTGAAACTTGGACTACGCTTGCGAATGATTATACTGTGCCTTATTATGATTACCACGCTTTGCATAAAATGGTTGATATTCTTCCGGGATTAACAGGACATTCTGGAGCTCCAGTCGAAATGGAATTTGACCTTAATGCTTATGCAGGGCAGAATGTTCTTATAGGATTCCGTTATATGACTGATTGGGGAACTTTTGAAAATGGATGGTATATCTATGAAGCTAGTGTGAGTGGTGCTTCCGTTGACCTAGAAGATGTTCCTAAAGAAGCAGATTTCATGGTCACTATATTAAAAACTGATGGTGTTGATTATGAAGTAACCGAGCTATCACTCTCAGATATGGATGAAACTGGAACATTCTTTGATGATATAGCTGGTGACGAAGATATTATCTTAATTATTAGTGCTGCTATGGAATATGGAACTGTTGACTATAAATTTACAAATAAGTTATAAAATAAATCTTAATAATTATATAACTAATTATTTTTTTTTTTTTTTGTTGAATAATATAAATCCAATGAAAAATACTTTTAATAAATTCAACTGATTCAGCATTTATTACATTGTTCTTAAAGATATTAGGAAAAATGGAAATGGCAATTAAGATTTGAACCTTCAGCAATCTGTCGGATATTTAAAAAGTTTCATTAATTGTTTTTATTTTTAAACTATGCGTGATTAATCCAAATATAATTGGCAATAATTCAAAAAATGATAAGAGTAAAGCAGATTGCAAATCCAAAATATTCAAGATTTACTTAGAGAATTAAGAGAGGATAATACCTCTGGAGCTAATGAATTAATTGATAAAGCTCTTGAAATAATTAGATTTCAACTTAGTCTAACAGATGATCCACGGAAAGACATTAAAGAGGAAATGATGATTTTATCAAAACAAATTTTTGATGCACGCTCAAGTATGGCCCCTCTTATCAATACAATAGGATTTCTTATACACAATTTAGAACTAATAAACAAAGCCATAATAGAAGAAAGATTGAATCAGTTTCTTGTTGATAGAGAGAAAAGAAAAGAGTCTTTAGAAGTATATTTTCATGCTTTTTTAGGAGAACATAAGAGAGTTCCACTGAAAGTAATGTTAATATCATATAGCTCAACAATTATCAATCTCTTATTGAAAAACAAAGAATTTAACTTTGAAATTTATGTGTTAGAATCAAGACCTCTCCTTGAAGGGCAGAGAGTTGCAGAAACCTTATCTCCACATTTTAAAACGCATTTAATTATAGACGCTGCTATGGGCACTTCCATTGACGAAATTGACTTGGTTTTAGTAGGAGTTGATAATATTTTAAAAGATGGTTCGATTATCAATAAAATTGGTACATTTCCCTTGGCTTTATTAGCTAACACCAGAAAAATAGATGTTTATGCCGTATGTGACTCATATAAATACAACCTTAAAAGTCATTATGAACGTAGCATTTTAATTTTAGAAAAATCAATAAAAGAAGTCTATAATAAAGAGATAAAAAATAAGTTTTTAGAGGTTCATAATTATTATTTTGATATTACACCACCAGAGTATATTTCCGGAATAATATCAGATTTAGGGGTGTTAAGTATTCAAAAATTTTTAGAAAAAGTGAAAAAATCCCTTCCAATCGAGTGGTTTAAATATTTTATAATTAACAAAGAGATATGATTTTAAAATCGAAAATGAGTGTAGAAGAATTAGAAAATAAAATGGAAGATAACCACATAACTAGTAAAATACCTAATGAAGATAATGCGTATCGAATAACAGAAAGATTAGCATTCCCTCGATTAGTAGGGTCAGAGGGGGAGAAAAGAGCTAGAGAAATCGTGTCAGATGAGTTCAAAAAAGTAGGGTATAATCCAATATATAAAGATGATTTTGAAACGTCCTTCTATATTTGGAATGCTGTAAGGTATGCGTTTATTCCAATGGGAATTTGTCTAATCCTTCTAGCTTTGTCATTTTTTATTAATTCCTGGCTCACTTTGGGATTAATCGTATTAAATTTATATATTTGTACTAAAATTCTTGGATTAGCAACAACAAGGGAAATTAAACTGTTTGGGGATGAAGAGAAGAATTTTACAACTCAAAATATCTATACTGATTTGAAAAGTAAAAATTCAAAAGCAAAAGTTATCTTTATAGGGCATTGGGATTCAAAATCACAAACATTTCCTAGTTCCCTAAGAATCATTCTATTTATGGTTGCTCTTTTTAGTTTTATAGTTATTATTCTATTATACCTTATTTTATCCATTATTCAATTGATCTTTACTTTCAACAATTTAATTCTTAATAACATGATGTTATACTCTTGCGCAGCAATTAGTATAATTAGTAATCTTAACTATTTTAATAAAACAGGAAATAAATCTCCTGGAGCTTATGATAATGCTGCAGCTGTAGGAGTAATTATTGAGCTTGCTAGATATTATAAGCACTCTCCTCTAGATAACATTGATTTTATATTTTTAAGTACGAGTTCTGAAGAATTAAATTTGGGAGGAGCAAAACATTTTATTCAAAATCACAAAAAAGAGTTTGAGAGAAATTCTGCATATTTTATCAATCTCGATCCTATTGGGGGTAATGAATTAATTAGATTAATAACATCCTATGGAATTCCGCGTAAGTCATCTTCTAAGAAATTAAAGGATCTATTTTTAAATAGCGCCAGCGAATTAGATATTAGAATTAAAGATGTTTATTTACCTACAGGAGCATGGTCTGATTACATGCCGATTGTTCAAGAAGGATTTGAAGCTTGTTGGCTTGGTTCACAACCGGGGTTGAAATATGTACATACGAAAAAAGATAATTTGGACTTGGTATCAAAACAAGGAATAAAAAACATACTACTTTTATGTGTAGATGTTATAAAAAAGCTAGAAAACGAATATAATAAATGAAAACATTTTCTGATTTATGCT
>JABXKB010000113.1 GCA_013375485.1 Promethearchaeota archaeon
ATGCTAAGAAAAAGAGGAGATAAAATATGAATCTAAAACCACAAAAAAGAATGGCAGCAGATATTCTTAAATGCGGAGAGAATAGGGTTTATTTTGATCCATATTTAATTGAAGATATTTCACTAGCAATAACTCGAGAAGATATTCGTAATTTAATAAAACAAGGGGCAATACAGAAAAAATATAAGCAGGGTATCTCAAATTATAGAAAAAACTTAAGACATGAAAGGAAGAAGAAAGGAAGAGCTAGAGGATTAGGAAAGCGAAAGGGTACAAAACATGCTAGAACTCCAAAAAAGAGAGCCTGGATTAGACGAATTCGTCCAATTAGACGAGAACTGAAAAAACTAAGAAATAAAAAATTAATTACACCAGCTAATTATCGAAAATTATATAAGAATGCGAAAGGTGGAATGTTCAATACTGTTGCTCAGTTAAATAGATATATTAAAGAAAAAGAATTAATAAGAAGAGGAAGAGGCCGTTAAAAATGGGAAGAGGTCCACGATATAGAAGTTCATTTCGAAGACGTCATGATGGTAAAACAGATTATCACAAAAGGTTAAAATTGTTAAAATCAAGAAAACTAAGAGTAGTTATTCGAGCTTCAAATGAGCATATGAGAGTTCAAATAATTCAATCTATATTAGGTGGGGATAAAGTATTAATCTCTGCTTTTTCTAAAGAATTATCTTCAAAATATGGATGGAATGCTAATACTGGAAACGTTCCCGCAGCATATTTAACCGGGTATTTAGCAGGATTAAGAGCAAAAACAAAAAATATTCAAGAAGGTATTTTTGATTTAGGCGTTTTTTACCATCGAAATCGAGTGCTTGCAGCTTGTAAAGGGATAATCGATACTGGAATAGAGATTCCTTATCGTGAAGAATTTTTTCCAGAAAGTCTAGAAAAAAGAATTAAAGGTTATCACATTGAAGATTATGCGAAAACTTTAAAATCAAATGAGCCGGAAATGTATGAAAAGTTATTCTCTGGTTACTTAAATGAGAAAAAAATTAGTCCATTGAAAATCAGCCAACTGATTTCAGATTCAATAAAAAAGATTGAAAATAAAACTTAAAAAGGTGAAATAAATGAGTCGTTTAAGAAATATGGATGAAGAATGGATCCCAAAAACGCGTTTAGGTGAGTTAGTTCAACAGGGCCTCATGACATTGGATAAAATATTTCAAAATAATTTAGTAGTTAAAGAAAAGGAAATTATAAATATTCTCCTGCCACAATTACGTGAGGATGTTATCACAATTCGTATGGTCCAAAAGATGACTGCTAGCGGTCAACGTAGTAGATTTAAAGCAGTTGTGATTGTAGGTGCCGATAGTTTTCTAGGTGTTGGTGCATCTAAAAGTAAAGAAGTAGGACCAGCTATTAGGAAAGCAATTGATAAAGCAAAACTTTCTGTTGTTCCAATCCTTAGAGGTTGCGGAAGCAAAGAATGTGGATGTGGAGGCACTCATAGTATACCTTTTAAAGTTAAAGGAAAGTGCGGTTCAGTTAAGATCCAATTAATACCTGCACCTGCAGGAGTAGGTTTAGCTTGTGCTGATAAAGTAAAACAAGTACTAAAATTATGTGGTATTGAAGATGTTTGGAGTAAGACTTATGGTGATACTAGAACAAGTGAGAATCTAGTTAAAGCTACTTTTGATGCGTTAAAAAATGCTCACAAATTTAACTTTAATATATAAAAAAGAGTGGTGTAGAAATGGCTATAGCAAAAAAAAAATCAAAATTAAAGGAAACTGATCTTACTCCAAAATTATATTTCGCAATTCGCATAAGAGGAGCTCCTGGTATGAGGAGGAAAATATTAGATACGCTAAAGATGCTTAGAATGCATAAGGTGAATCATGGAGTGTTAATTTGGGGTACTTCTTCATATAAAGGTATGCTTATAAAATGTAAGGATTATATTGCCTTTGGAGAAATTGATGAAAAGACTTTAATTAGATTATTAAGAGTTAGAGGAAGAGTAGAAGGCAACAATGTACTAACAGAAGAACATATAAAGAAATTAACAGCCTATAAAAACTTTAAGGAATTAGCTAAAGCACTGCTAAATGGAGAAATACAATATCGAGAAAAATTTATTTACAAAATTAAACCAGTTTTCCGATTACATCCACCAAAAAAAGGACATAAAGGTTCTATTAAGAAACATTATAATGAAGGAGGATCGCTGGGGAATGTTGGAATATATATAAATGTATTAATTCATAAAATGCTCTAATTAGAAGGTGAATAATTATTACACGAAAATATCCAAAAAAAGTTCGAAGTATGAGAGGAAGACGCACTCATGGTTATGGGAGAGTAGGACAACATAGAAAAACCGGACAACGCGCAGGAAGAGGAAAAACTACTCAATGGAAAAAAAGTAAAAAAAGTTATTATTTAAAACAAAAAGAACTCGGTTTTCCAGACCCAGATTGGGATATGGGAAGGAGAGGTTTTAAAAGACCTCAAGATATTGTTAGAATTTATAAAGTTAATACAATTAATGTTAAAGATTTAGATCAAAAGATTGACACTCTCGTTATTGGTAAAAAAGCAACTAAATCTGGAAACACATATAGCATAAACATGAATGAAATTAATATTCAGAAAATATTGGGAAAAGGAGATATTAATAAAGTTATCAATGTAACTGTAAATAAAGCATCTCAAAAAGCTATTGATAAGATAGAAAGTGCAGGTGGCAAAATTACCTTATTATCTCAAGCAGAATAAAATAAATAATTAATTAGCAATTCTAAATCTTACCTAATTATAATAATCAAACTTTTCTTAAGAGAAAATAACATGGATATAGAAGATTTAGATCACGATGAAATCGAGGATGAGAGAAGAAAAAGAAAAATATGTTTATTAATTTGTTTAATAGTAATTTTAGTTATGATGTTACCATCAACAATAGCATTATTAGCTATTTTTTAAAATCTGATTTTTATTTAATATAACATCTTTTTAATTAACTGGATTAATCCAGGTAATATAAAGATAAATCCCAATGTATTTCCAATAATGTGGATAGCAGTAAATATTAAGCCTGTCAAAAAGTAAGGCAAGTATTCATCAAGTGTACCAAAATAAGATAAAACTTCGACTAATGAAGATAAAATTTGAAAACTTGAAGTAATTAATGCCCCAATAACACCAAATATAAACATTACTGAAAGTTTGTACAAATCATCATTTGATTCAAATGATATTTTCTTCTGGAAAAGATCACTAGTTAAAGCTCCTATCAATCCAGTAATCGAATAATGTGTTAATTGGAACGCTAAAAGCGGTAAAGGAGAAGCACCTAGAGGATTAAAAAAACAGAAAATAAATGAACTTAAAAATCCAATTATCATTCCATCTCTCTTACCTAGAATGAAACCTGATAAAAATATAGTTAGAGTAAATAACTCAATATTGGGTATATATGCTAATAAATACCCTAAGACTATCGCTAATGCAGAAAATGTGCTAATTAAGACTATTCGAAAAGACTTTCTCTCAAGCCAAGTTGAATAGTTTGATATTTCTTGATCAACATCTAAAACTTCCACTTTTTCACTAGTTTTTTTTACTTCTGATTCTAATTCCAATTTTATTCAATTTTTTATAACAATTTTGGGTATTATATTCTGTAATTTAATATATCTTTTAAATATATAGGAAAGTTAACCTATGAGTTCCGTGCTTCTACTCTTCAAAAAATGAGATTAGAAAGTGTTAAATTTCAATGCTTATTAGCATTAAAGAAGTCTTTAAGATTCATTATATCTGATTTTATTGAATTCGGTTTATTATGATATATTTCATTTGGATAATTTTGAAGAGAAAATTCAGCTAATTCGAAGAGAACTTTATTAAGGGCTTTCCCTTTCTTGGTTAAAAAATAGTTAACTTTCACTGGTAAAGTTGAAATTACCTCTTTCCGAATTATGCCCAAATCCGTTAATTCTGTTAATCTTACAGAAAGCATCTTTGTACTAATTAGCGGATTTGCTTTTAAAAATTCTGAAAATCTTTTTTTCCCTTTAAATAAATCTCTTATTATCTGTAATGTCCATTTTTTTCCTAAATATTTAAGAGATACTTCTATGGGACAATTCTTTATATTTTCAATATCCTCCCAAACTTTCATTTTTCTCACAATATTACCAATTAGTTACTATTTAGTTTAAATAGCAAAAAAGTTTTGTTACCAAAAGTAACAATTTTTTGAAATTTAAAAATATTAGAAAAATAAATGATAAATAAGTCAATAAATTGTATTAAAGGTAAATAACGATGGAAAACATTATACAGATTAAAGAAGAATTAAATTGCGACAGAGGTACTGCCTTTACCATGTTTACAGAAAATGAATTCTTAGAGAACTGGTTAACAGTAAAGGCTGAAGTAGACCCTAAGTTTGGAGGTAAGTATGAGCTTTTTTGGGTACCTGAAAATAGAGAAAGCAATAGTACGATTGGATGCAAGATTACTGGAATAGAGAAAAGCAAATTTATTTCATTTGAATGGAAAGGACCTCTTGATTTTGAATCCTTTATGAATTGTACCGATCCTCTAACACATGTGATTGTATATTTTTCTCCCCATAATAATGATTCAAATAAGACAATTATTCATTTATTCCATACAGGCTGGAGAAAGGATCCAGATTGGCAAAAAGCTCGAGATTATTTTTTTAAAGCATGGTCACAAGCATTAAAAACTCTGAAAGAAAAGATCAAAAATAAAGCATTGCCTTAATTAACAAGAAAATATTTTTTTTAAATTATAATTTATTCTACAATCTCAATTTCTTCTCTTTCGAGTGGGACTTCTTCTCTTTCAAACCTCTTCATTTTAATTGCATCATTTGGACAAGTAACAGCGCATAATCCACATCCCATACATTTATCCACATTTATTTTAGCCACATCCGCTATTGTAATTGCTTTAAACTTACACCTGCTAATACAAGTTTCACATGCTTCACATAGATCTTCATCAATGTAAGCGAGATAATTTGCCTTTCCAATGGCTCTAGGGTTATCAAATTTAGTTAATCCACTTAAAAGAATACAACAACATTCACAACAGGCGCATATTAATCTGCAATTTTTCCCTACATTATCTGTGGTGTGGACAAGGCCGATTTCTGAGGCTTTTTTAGAAAGTTCTTTTGCCTCTTCTTTTGTAATCTCTCTGATAACGGGATCTCCTTGCATTAATGCAGATTTAGCAAAAGCACCTAATAAAATGCAAGTGTGAATAGGATATTTATCTTTACATTTTCTAGTTCCATTAATTTCTTGTCTATTCCGACAGGGGCATGGAACTACTGCAAATTCAGTGTTTTGATCAATGATACTGTAAATCTCTTCCACAGGTACAATTTCATCTTTAGGTTCAATTACTTCGCTTACTGTTAATATCCTATTTCGTGGAGTTCCATCTGCAGTTGCTTCCCATCTCTTATAATATTCTCCTTCATAGAAAAATTTTAATCCTAATTCAGCAAGCTTTTTGGCATCTTCTCCTCCATAATTTGCTTTAAAAATAAATGGACCATCCCAGAGAATTAAAGGACTTGGAAGTGAATATGCCTTTCCTAGATTTGCTATAAACCCTTTTTTAGTTAAGGGTGCTAACTTTTCTATTAGTTTATCTTTATATATATTGACTTTTTTTGCGAATCTTACAATCGACATCATTTTGGGAAAAAAATCTAGAGCTTGTATTATCTCTACTATTTCTGGATTGTACATCAAACTTAAATACTCCAAATAGGTTTCAGTAGGCTCCCCATTCTCATCAATTGGAACAGAATACCACTCATACTTTAGTCTTTTAGCTAGTTTCAACAGGTTTTTTCTATGTTCTTCAGATTCAATCATTCATAATCTAATCTCATTTGTTTTTTCGTGATAATTGATAATCAGCTTTAGAATTTATATACTTTATCGCAAAATTCTCTATAGTAATTTATAATTATAGATTAATTGCAAAAAAAGTATTTAATAAAATTTAGAATTCTTTATTGATTGGTAGGTAAAAGTATTGCCACTTTACACACATCTCCACCATTTAATACTGTTTCTAACACTTCAACTCTCACTGGTTTTTGCAGTATCTCTTCCCAAATACCTTTATAAAAACCTGCTCCACAATAGCAATAAGTTGGAGATATTTTTGCTCCAGAAGTTTTTAAGGCATCTCTTATTCTGGGGCAATGACAATAATGAGCTTTCTTCTTATCGGGATCAGATTCTTTCATGTATTCAATAAGATATCCACTTTTCGGAATTTTAATAGCCATGATCTTGTTTTCTTTTTTAACACCAGCTAAACCCCACCCTCTATTAACAATAAAATTAAAATATTCCTCGTTTAATTTAAGATTGTTTTTTAGGAAGTTTTCAAACTTCTCTTGGAGCATTTGGTGCGCTAAATCAAGATCTCTAGTCTCCTCATACTTTTCCTTTATTTCTTGTAAATCTTCTTTCGGATATTGACAAGCACATCCTGTCATGATGTCAATACGTTTTTCATCATCCATAAGGGAATCCAATTTTTCTATTGCTTCTCGAGACCACTTAAATTTTTCATTAGTGCGTGTTTGATCTGTAAAATTTTCACTACCTGCTAAAATTTCCTTTCGGATATCTTCTCCAGCGATTTCATCAAGACATTTAGAAAATTTATTCAACCAATATTTCTCAAAATCAAAATCTTCAGTCATACTAAATTCTCTTTTTTGAACTAAATTTAATAACAATATTATAAGAATTCCTAATAATCAGTTCTATATATAGATTGACTACTTGAACTTTTATTGTAATTATATAATTGATAAATTTTTTCCCCTTCTCTAGATTTGACTTCTTGAGAATAGAAGCTCGGAAGTCTGTAGGATAAAATTACCAACCTTTAAATTGAATCTTTCCTTAACGAGATCTATACTGGGAAGATTGGATAAGTTATCCTAGTCTTCCCTACATTTTTGTATATATATCTAAAAAACGTGACTATTATTAATGAAAAATATTAAAAAAATAACTTACTTCATTGCTGCTTTAATATTTGTGCAATTGCTTTATTCTGGATCCATTCCATTAGTTAAAGCTCAAGTTGATATTTCGAATTCGTACTATCAAAATCTCGAATATAATAATCCTTATGTTTATGAAGTGATACAATTTGGAGACTCAACAGGATGGTACAATTTCTCTGAATGGTCTAACTCTTATGAAGGAGATTGGAAGACTGACGCTACTGGTCAAATTCTAGTAAAGCTAACAGGATTCTATGATAAAGATCCAAATGATTGGGGAAATGTTTTTGGAGATCCAATCCCATGGTATGACATAGGAATTTACGAGAATAATCTTGGTGTTCTCAAAATGAATTTTACTTTAAGTAATAGATCTAATAGTGAAGTTGCGAGAGCATTAACTTTAGGATATAACAGTTTTCAACCTGGGTTTTTAATACCAAATGAGAACTTAACAAATGTGAAGGAATTAGCTTTAAACCAATCAGATCCTGGGGGATTATATGATATTGTAGGAGATTTAGATGTTGAAGAATCGTACAATTTCCTCTCTATTGGTTTTGAGCAAAATGGTGGGGGGCAAAAAACTTCATTGATTTATGATAAGTCTACTGGATTACTAGTATGGGCAAAAACTAGTATATTTGGATACTTACTCGAAATTAAATCTCTTAATTTCACATTAGATTACTTTTCTGGCTTTGAATATAATGTACTTCAGTTTGGAGGCGCTGTGGGGTGGTATAATTTTACCCAATGGCCAGCTGACTCGTATGAAGGAGATTGGAAAACTAACACTAATGGTCAAATTCTAATAAATTTTACAGGATTCTATGATAAGGATCCAAACGATTGGGGTAATATAATTGATGATCCTATTCCTTGGTTTGATATAGAAATCGTTGAGAATAAATCTGGTATTTTAACTACAAATTTTACCCTTTCTAATAGGTCTAATAGTGAATTAGGTTGGGCATTTACTCTTGGATACAATAACTTCCAATCTGGTATTCTTATACAAATCATTGATAATTTAACAAGGGTGAAGAAATTAGCTTTTCAAGAAGCATCAGGATTTGTAAACGGATTGGTTTCGGTTGAAGAAACACAGTTAACTATTAAAATTTCGTTTGATCAAGTCGGTGGAGGACAAAAGACTAAAATGATTTACGAAAAACGGACTGGACTTCTACTTTGGGCAAACACTTCTATAGGAAGTTATTTACTTGAGATGGCAATTGATAAATATATTCCCTGGGAATCAACGGGAGAAGAGATTAGGCCTCCAACTAATTATTTCCTTAAATTCCTTCCATATATAGTAATCGCATCGATATGTATACTTATAATGGCAGCATCTCTAATTGTATCAAGGTTTAAAACGGGATTAAAGAAGTTCAATAAATACATATTGATTGTGATCCTAGCTACTGCCAGTTTTGCTTCATTTTTCGTATTTACCTCCAGTATAGAGGTTGGTGAAGTAAATGAACCTGTAAGAGAAATTCAAGATATAACTCTAATTGTTGATTACGGAAATGGGACCGTAAAAACATGGGAAAACATTGAGTTAAGTGATTATAATACTACCGCTTTTGATACATTAATTAAATGGTGTGAAACAGAAATCACTGATTATGGTGATATGGGAATTATAGTAGAGAGTGTCGATGGTATAGAAGGAAATTGGCGATATTCAATTAATGATGAATTTCCAGGAGTTTCAGCTAATAAATACAATTTGAAGAATGGAGATATAGTCAAATGGATATTTGGATAAATTTTAATATTTTTTTTCTTTTATTTTTTCTTTTAAATGACTTTTAGAACCAGAAAACAAATAAGATATCTTAATATGTCATATCCTTTGTCTCAATTTTCTTTAGAACGGGTTCCATTTCTTTGAAAGATTTTCGAATCTTATGGAAATAGTACCCCAATTTATATCCTTTTTTGCAGTTCGTAAATAACATAAAATTATTATCAACTGATCCAACAAGAATAATTGTATATCCTTTAGTTCCTCGAATCACGATATCCCTCAATTCTCCTTGCTGTAATCCTTGACTTATTTTTTCTCCTAATGAAATCAAGGTTGCTGGGCTCGCACTATATATATCCCAAACAACATCAGCAGTTTCAGAACTTGCAATTCTTAACCCTGTTTTTGAAACCACAGCTGATCCTTCTAAATCAGTTGAAGCTTCTAAATTTTCTAAATTACGCATTAATTCATCGAGGATATCTTGACTGATATCAATTTCAGAATCTTTTGCTTGTTCTATTTTAAACACCTCTGTTAAGATAATATTAATTTTAGAGAATTTAAATGTTTTTTAGGTGAAAACTTCTTAATTCTTTTAGTAAAACAAGATCCCCTTTCTTTACCTTTTTTTCGTTATCACCAATACCCACGATAACAGCACCTTTAGTGCCAAATGTAGCTAAAATTTTAGTGAAAGGTGGTTCTAAAGATTTCCCTATTATTTTTTTTGCACCAGTAGCGCTTTGTGCCAAGCCATTACAGACGATACCTTGAGGGTGATCTGGATTTTTGATGGAAGCTTTTTTTGTTTTATATTTGTAAAATACTGGTGGTTCTTCATATATCTTCAACAACTCTGCGGAACCTAATATCCTCAAGGTAGTGGGAGGTAAATCTAATCGACTTAGAAGCATAAGATTTTTCTCTTTTCTTATTAAAACTTTTTCCTTTAATAATATTATTGCCCTAAACCCCCTATCTTCATTTGAAACTGTTGTTTGAACCTTCTTCCCATCCAAAGCATGATAGGGATAAATATTTCCAGTAGTAGTTACCATTCCAATAGTAATATGGATTTGAGTTCCAAAACCAGTTTTTGGCTTGAATAGTTTATTATTATTTACTTTTACTCCTATTATATTACAATAATCAAAAGCATTAGGGTTATTTGTAGCATAACAACCACGATAAATCTTTTTCAAATCTAAACCTTTTATGTTAATCCCAACTCTAGCTCCAGCATTAGCAATCTCAACATTTTGGTGGAAAATTTGAATGCTTTTAACTCGCCCAGAAGTCTTCACAGGTAAAACTTCTAAATTTTGATTTACTTTCAATATCCCACTTAAAATTGTACCTGTTAATATTGCTCCTATTCCTTTTATTGGGAAATGATGATCAATAGGAATTATAATATCTCCTTTAGTATGTCTTTCTATATGTAAAGATTTTATCGTTTCTAATATACAGCTTTTGAGATCTTCAAACCCAACTCTTTCTTTTGCAGAAACGGCAAACATTGGTACATCATAACCAAAAGTTGTGGATCTGAAAAATTCTCTTATTTTTTTTAATTCTTTATCAATATTACCAGAAAATATATCAATCTTATTAATAACAACAATAATTCTTTTAATATTTAGTGATTCAATCAAAATAAGATGTTCTCCAGTTTGAACTTGAGGACCTTTATTAATATCAATAACAACTAAAGCACAATCGATAATTTCTACTGATGAAGCACTAATTTTTATTAAATCAGCATGACCCGGACCATCCACTAAAGTAATTAAATATTTATCAAGTATAAAACTGGTAAAACCTAAATCTATAGTAATTCCTCGTTCCCTACTTTGCGGATGGGCATCAATTCCAGCTGTAGAAATTATTTCACTGAGTACTTCTGCTATTGCGGTCTTCCCTGAGTCGATATGTCCGAACAATCCAATGTGTACGGGGATTTTCTTTTCAATATCCATCTTTAATTACATTAAAAATGAAATAAATTTATAGATTGTTATTGAATTTGATTAAAAATTTAACATAATATAAGGAATTTTGAAAATCGGACTCCTTTAAGGTTAAATATAATTCAATTAAAAATAACAAATAATTTTAAATATATTTTTACTAACTAAAATAATTGATGTTCCGATGATTGAACTGCAAGAAAACATACAGAAAACTACTCTACAAACAAGATTGTTTTATTTGGATAAATTAAGGATACTCTTGACTATTTTAGTGATTCTACAACATGTTACTATCGCATACGGTGGAAGTGGTGGTTGGGCAATCAAAGAAGGAGCGTCAGATCCCATTAGTCCCATCATCTTTACCTTATTTAATGCAATTAATCAATCCTTCTTCATGTCAGCTTTTTTTCTGCTAGCGGGCTATTTCACACCCCGGTCCTATGAAATAAAGGATCCGCTCAAATTTATCAAAGATCGCTTGATCCGTCTAGGCATTCCCTTAGCTCTTTTTATCCTTATAATTCAACCGATTAATATGTACATCCTAATGAATTTTGCAGTGGATAGTTCCGAGAGTTGGTCTTTTCTCGAAGTCCTACAATATCAATACACGCATTTTAGACTTCAATTCGGGCATCTTTGGTTTATATTACTCTTATTGATTTTTGTTGGAATATATATAGTATTTCGAGTGCTTACAGCCCGATATTTCCCACAAAAATCTATTCATATGTTTCGAGATAAGTTTCCTCCTAATAGGGTACTATTTCTCTGCATTGCTCTTCTATCCTTTCTAACTTTCGCAGTTCGACTCGTTTTTCCCGTTGATGAGTGGTTCTTTTTTGTTCAATTCGCCCATATTATTCATTATACATTTTACTTTTACTGTGGTGTATTGGCTTATAGGGGCGATTGGTTTAGCCGGATCTCTAGTTCACATGCCCGGCATTGGGGGATCATATCTCTTATAACGATCTTACTTTCCCCGGTCATTTTATTGTTAGGGGGAGCGTTAGAAAGTGGAAATTACGATGTTTTTAAAGGTGGAATGACTTGGCAAGCCTTAACTTATGCCATCTGTGAATCAATTCTTTTGATAGGGATTCCAATTTGGCTTATATACATGTTTCGCGAACGACTCACTCATCACGGGCGGGTAAGCAAAGCATTAGCTGCTAATGTGTATACCGTCTACATAATACACCAACCAGTCCTTATTGCGTTTAATGTGGCTTTTTTATATATAGCCATCCCAACTGTAGTAAAATTTATCATTGTTTCTCTAATTACTGTACCCGTCTGCTTCCTTCTTAGTCATTTCATCTTTCGAAAAATTCCCTACGCAAAACGCGTCCTCGGTTAATCGAGAGTACCTCTAAAATACTTTATTCTCTATCATTAAATATGACTAAAAATTTAGAATAATATAAGAAATTTCAAAAATCGGACTCAATTAATTTTATTTATAATTTTGATTTAAAATAACATATAATTTAGAAATTAAATTAATAAGATGATTGAATGAGCCCAAAGTTTTGTCCTTATTGTGGTAATCCTGTAAAAGAAATAGATAAATTCTGTATCATATGTGGTAAACCCATGCTTACGGATATCCCAAAATCACAGAGAAAACTGGAAATTCAAGAGATTAAGAAAGAAAAGGAAAAGGAGATCTTTGAGAAGAAACCAGAAGAAGTTGAATCAGAAGAAGAGCCTATAGATATCGAGACAAGAGAAGAAGCTAAAATAAAATCTAAAAAGTTTAAAGAAAAAGGAGAAGTAAAACCTCTTCCAGAAGATGTTAAAGAACAAATGGGTTATTACATTGAATATAATGATATTCAATTAAACAAAAAGATACTTGCAGATAAGTTAACTGAAATTTCAAAAT
>JABXKB010000404.1 GCA_013375485.1 Promethearchaeota archaeon
TTTAATATTCGGTATACATAGTAAAGTAGGGTAAAAATTTTATATGAATAACATCCTGAAATAAATTAAGGCTCAAACCTTTCAATTTTCGAATTTATCTTCCCTAATATTATTTGGATATTAACATAAATTTAATCGTATTATGTTACTCCCTTAATTGAATGGCTTTTTATTCCCCGCAATATACAACATACAGCATCCAATATTACATGCAGGACAAAATTTGTTCTCTGTTATATATTGGCGGAGCTTGTTGAATTTGTCCCCGTACCAAATATCTAAAATACTCTCTTCATAAACATTGCCTAAAATTAAATCGTAAAAAGTATGGCAAGGAGCTACATCCCCAGATGCCATAATATCAAGCCCTACAAAAGGAAAATTGCAAAAATCGTAGAGATCTTCCATTCCCTTCCAATTTGCCTTAAAAAAATTAGAAACATTCTTTACAGAATACGTGGGTGGATGAAGATTTTTGTTTAATCCTATATTTGTAATATACTCAAACACCTCGTCTGTTTGTTTCACTAACTCTACAGCATCGATACTTCCAAAATCCTTTAGTTCTCTAATAAATCCCTTCCAATATTTATCGCTGGTTATTCCAAATTCAGATTTGAGCCACTTGGCGTACTCGGCACCCATTTCGTTTGTAAGAAAATTTACCAATTGCGGTTCTATTTGATTTATTACCGAATAGTCTAAATCCTCATTGTCCATAAAAAATTCCTTCATACATTTCCAGTTCAATGGAGTAATCGTATAAATTAAATCAATTCGAGGAAGTTTACTGTTCATTTCTTTTTTTATCCTTCCAAGTAAGTTAATCCCTTCAATAGCTTTCTTATAGGCGCCTGGACCGCGTTGTAGGTTGTTTATCTCTTCAATCCCATCGATCGATACCTTGACCCCAATAATTCCCGATTCAACTAATTTTTCTGCATATTTTTTCAGCAATATTCCATTCGTCTGCAGCTCGAACGGATAATCCTTAAAAAGTGTAAGCAGATCGTTGAAATTTGGATATAAAAAGGGTTCTCCTCCAAAAAAATTATAATATGGTTTTGGCCTCCCCTCTTTTAGATCCTCGACCACCTTTTTTATCACCTCTAAGTCAAGATTTTTGGGTTTTGCCTGAGATTCAACTTTATACGCCCCAGATTCCCCCCAAAAATAACACATCTTACAGCGAAGGTTACAATTCTCGGTTAAATGTAATACAACCTGTGTCGGATTCTTCTGCTTTTTTCTTGGCATCATAAATCATCCTATCTTCTAAGCTTATGGTGTTTTAAACATTTTAAAAATCGAAATGATTTCGAATCCCTCCATTTCTCATTCGATTGTCTTTTCTAACACCATTATTTAATATTTATATTGCTGTATATTTAAACATGTTTAAAAGAAAGTTATAATAGATTAATTTCACTCTTTTTCACAAGAAACTATACCAACTACATTATAGTGTGAGGGAGGAATGAAATATGGAATTTCATGAAGCTATGATGGAATATAAAAAACATTTGGATAAGGGTGTCATTCAAGAGGCGTATTAGGGATTAATACAATATAATTAGGAATTGAGATCACATTTTAGCAATAAATATCCTGATTTTCGCGTATCAAACAACATTTATTCTGGATATATGGATTTAACATATTTTCACTTCTTCCCAAAATCATTAAAACCTCGAAAATTGAAAATTGTGATCCTTTTTATTCATGATGTATTTCGATTTGAAGTTTGGTTAGCAGGAAATAATAAAAAAGTGCAAATTGAATACTTGAACTTGTTTACCAAAAGCAATTGGAACAATTATCACCTTGCATCCACAACTAAAGGCGTAGATTCTATATTAGATCACATCTTAATTGACAACCCCAACTTTCGTGAATTAAACATATTAACAAGGCAAATTGAGAAAGGATCATTGAAATTTATCAAAGATGTCGAGACTTTCCTATCTAAAAAGTTTGATTAGAGCTTATTCTTTTGATTAATTTGAACCAAAATCGTTAGTAATTTTCTCAATAAGATTGATTCTAAAATATTAATAAATTGTTTTCCTATTATTATATTTAAAGGAGAAAACAATAGAAATTAACATATGTCAACTGATCAAAATATTAAATTTAGGAAAATCATTAGAGACTTTAAAGGAAGGATTGAGCTAATGAAAAAAACTGAATTAAATAAGATTTTATAGTCTTATAATATTTTATCTACGATATTTTCTTCTTTACTTGCCATCCCCTTTTCTGTTATTTGCCCGCTTTATAATTTAGAAGGTTTTTATCTTAATTCTCTCGCTTTTAATTCAGACTCTAATTTAGTAATCTCATCATATAAAGCCGTTCCTGTCATTGGTGGTATATATTGTCTATCTTTTTTTTTGAGCTGGATGGCATCATCTTGGCAAACAAACACACAATTTCCACAACCAGTACAGCGTTTCCGATTTACTATAGAAATATCTTATACTAGTGAAATCGCATCCATTTGACAACGATCAATACAAGTTCCACATCCAGTACATAAATCAGGATCAACCTTAGCATAATAATCTGATGTTACAAAATCTGCTGGATTCGGTAGCTGTTTTAAATCTTTTAATCCACCACAACAACAGGTACAACATGAGCATAGAAAATCTATTTTCTGTGAATTTCCTGGGCGAAAAATTAACCCTTCTTCTTGATTTTTCTTTAAAATTTCAAGAGCTTCTTTCTTAGTGATATCACGCCCCCAACCTGCATCATTATATGCTTTAGCCATATAGCCAAATCCCATACACACCTCTCTTCGTGAAGTAATATGACATGGGTCACCTAAGAGATCCCTTTCTTGACGGCAAATACAATTAATTATTGAAAATGGCCCCTCAACATTTTCAAAAAGCTGTTTTATATCATTATAGTTAGCAATTCCAACTTCATGTTCGAGATTTAATCCAATTGGTACTGTTCGCATTTGAGGAATAGCTATTTTTTGTGCATTTTCCCCCCAAGCTTCTTGTACATATTGATTGAAATCTTCAAGGAATTCTTTTGTTAATTTGTTTACTTGAAATTCGTATATTCCTATAATTAGCAATGCAAGACTGTATAATTTTTTATCACCTTCTTTCCTACCCCATATAGCTCCTTTATTAATCATACTAT
>JABXKB010000405.1 GCA_013375485.1 Promethearchaeota archaeon
ACACCTTTTAGAACACACTACAATTGAAGAAATCATTGATGTAGGGGGTGGAGCCTTTCAATCTGTAACAGCTGAAACAGTAATTATAGTCTTAGCAACAAAAATTCCTCCAGAAGATCACAAAATATTGATAAAAACTAATTTGTATAATCAAAATAACTATACACCTAAAGATGTTTTATTAAAGCAAATTTCCCAAAAAACATATTTGGAGCAAGAAAATTATAATTTCAATTTAGAACTCCAATATGAGGAACTTGAGATAATAAATTATATGAAAAAAATAAAAGATTGCGATTTAATCAAATATTTTGAAGCCAAAACTTGTATAGCTACTGGAGATGACGAGAAATTCTTAGCTGATCATAAAGTAGATAAATCATATAAGAAAGCTCTGAGAGGTAAAAATATCGGGCGCTTTTATATAGATTTTGATGGATTACATGTTTTCTATGATGTAAAAGCTCTTCATAGGGCGAGAGATGAAACCATATTTCAAAAGCCTGAAAAATTGATTATGCAAACAATTAGTTCAAATCTTACTGTAGCATATGATAATAATAATTATTATCCTTTAAGCACTTGTATCGTTATAGTTCCAAAAGATAAAGTAAATACTAGTTTGAGTATAAAATATCTTCTCCTATTAATGAATTCAAAACTATTGAATTTTTATTATGATTTTGTATTTAATTTGGGTGCTCATTTGACTACAGAAATCTCTGTAAATAATATCAATCGATTACCACTCAAAATACGGGAGAATTATGGATTCTTTAATGTTTTGGCAATTTCAATCAATCAGATGAATGAAAACAAAACCTTGAGAGAGGATAACAAAGATTATATTGAATTTTTTGAAAATTTAATAGATATCTTGATTTTTGAGATTTTTTTTTCTGATAAATTTCAATCCGATGGCTTAAATACAGACTTACTCGCCCAAATATCTCAATATATTGTTAATAGGAAGTTGAATTCAATTAAACAGATTCAAGAATGTATTAAAAACATGCAAGATGATGAAGATATACGTAGCGAAACGAGATATATTAAAAATCATCCTTGGGTTAAAATCATAGAGGATTATTTCAAAAAGAAAAAAAAAAGGAATTAAAAATTATCATTTTTTATTTACAAACTTTTTCCTAAAACCTTTACTGAATCTCTCATTGACATTACCGTCTCAATTTTCATTCCAAAGCCTTCTATCTTCCAGAATGGAGCAATTGCTTTTGTGATTTCGATTAACGCTTCATCTGCATTTCCTTTTTCTACAATTATAAGATTATATCCTTTGATCCCACGATCTTCATCAGGAAGTGCAAATGTTTGCCATTTCTTTATGTAAGATGGAAATTTTCCTTTAACTTCTTGAAATATTTTGAACCATTCATCTACTTTATTATATGGAGTCCATTGGGTAACTACAAAAATCATACAGGTTTCACCTCTCTAAATATTTTTCTTAAAATCTTTTAAATTGAAAACAAGAACATTAGGTATCAAAATATATATAACTTTTTACATTTTAGTAGCTCAAGCTAGAAACCCATAATAGGCTTTTTTAATTTGATAATATTATCGTATGGCAAGAAATAATTCTTCATCCTTAAAAATCAAACTCAAAATTCAAATTAATAATTTAATAACTATTTATGAGCAAAAGGCAGAATGTGGAATCTTTTTTAAGCTTAGTCCAGAAAAATCACCTTTAGAAATTCTAGGGGTATTAGACTTCTTAAAATATAAAATAAAAAAATGGGGGAATACTAATATCTTTAGCTATCAAGGGGTATTTTTTAATGGAAACACAATTCTAGTAGTTGGAGCAAGAAATCTTGAAGAAGCTAAGAGCATGATAATTTATATGTTTTTATCTGACATTGATGATAATGATAATGAATTTAACAATTTAATTGAAAAATTAGAGCTCCAAAATGATCTTGAACAGTTTTTAAGAAATGAACTTTCTAAAAACATAGATAAAGGTTATCCAACTAATATAGATTTAGAATTAAAATTAGAAAATCATTTAGGTGGAATAATTCGTAACACCACCGATTAGATAATAGAGTAGAGAGATAATTTATTTTTTGTTATTGAGATTTCCCCGTTTAACATTTCTGGAAATAATAATAAGACTTATCAATATTAAGAGCCCAAGAAATGTTAAAAATAGATAAATTCCGTATAAATATACTTCAACAACATATCCAGCAATTATAGGAGTTAGTCCAAAACCAATCCCTACTAAGATTTCATTTATTGTTGAATATTTCGAAGAATTTTCTGCTGTTCCGTATTCAAGCATAATCTTCATTCCAACTCCGTGGATTAATCCCAAAAATAACCCGACTAATGCTGTCACTATTGAAATATACAATATATCTCCCACAAGAAAAATAGTAGAAGCAACCAATATAACTACAAATATACCTATTAGAGATGCTATTTTTCTACGATAAACTTTCATTGAATTTATCAAGGTTAATCCTAACAATTGCATAAATTGTATTCCACATTGTACAAGATAAGTTAGAGAAGAAAATTCCTCAGATAAGAGAGCTTTTACAAGAATAGGATAGCCAAAAATAAATATTGATTTTGATATCGCTAAAAACATAATACTTACCCATGAGAAGAGTACAGGGTAAACAATCATAGGTGTATTTGAATTAATTACTAAATCTTCTTTAATATCTAAGTGAGAAAGTGGGTCTTCTGATTGGTAAATGATAATTTCTTTTGAAATCTCAGGTTTTGTTTCCTTTTGTATGAAGAAACTTACGGGAATTAATAAAAATGATAATAAACAAGAAACAATCATAGCAAAATAATCACT
The DNA here is from genome assembly GCA_013375485.1 of Promethearchaeota archaeon. Lineage (GTDB taxonomy): Archaea > Asgardarchaeota > Lokiarchaeia > Sigyniarchaeales > SOKP01 > Loki-b32. Next base: position 2,846 of record JABXKB010000405.1, read on the forward strand.
CCAAGAAAAAGCCCAAAGGAAGCCAATAAGAAGGCCAATAATGAAACCAGAATTCCAAGAGAAATTAAACAATGCAAAATTCTTCTTTGATTTCTCATGGGTGCTTACTTTTTGCCACTTACTTAATAGATTAAGGCAATTAGGCCAAAACAATCCCATTGTTAACCCTAATAAAATTCGACAAATAATTAAGAACCAAGCTTCGGGATATAATATTTGAGCACCAGTTAAAAGTGGTGTTAAAATACAATTTAAAATAAGAGCTTTACGAATCCCTAAATATTTCTTAGTAATAAATTGCCCTAAAAT
>JABXKB010000114.1 GCA_013375485.1 Promethearchaeota archaeon
CCTTGTTGTTTATTAATCTTTCTTCATAAGCTATCTCATCTATAGCAACCTCTGCATCTCTTTTATTTATTTGTTGTAATTCCTTCTCCTTGTTGTTTGTTAAATTATAAAGTCTCTTAAAAGACTCTATAAAGCCAATCTTTTGTAACTCAATCATGATTCTTGTTGTTTGGGTTGGTTAAAATAATAATTCAGGCGTTTCTTCAATCCTCTTTTTTGCAATCTCAAAATATCCTTCATCATTCTCAATACCAATAAAGTTTCTTTTTAGTCTTTTACAGGCAACTCCTGTTGTTCCACTTCCCATCGTGAAGTCTAAAACTATTTCATTTTCGTTTGTGTAGGTTTTTATTAAGTATTCCATTAGGGAGACTGGCTTTTGGGTTGGGTGTAAGCCCTTTTCTTGTTTATGTTCAATAATAGTTTTAGGAAACCTTAATCCCTCCGGATTGTCTCTATGCTTAGATTTAAGATTACCATAAATTTCACCTATTTTTTTTTCCTTAGACTCAAATCCTTTATATGGAGTAGATTTCCACATTTGAGGGTTATATTTTGGTTTCTTCTTATAGAAAACACTAATAATTTCATGTGATTTTAGAGGCATAATTTTAGCACACATAGGATTTGTACCTTGTGGCTTCTGCCAAATCCAATCATATCTAAACATCTTAATATTACTTGTTCTTAAATAACTACTAAACGGCTCATTTCCGAATAGACAAATAGCCCCGTTATCTTTAGTAATCCTCTTCAGTTCTTCCCACATAGGATCAAAAGGAATAATGACATCCCATTTACAGGCAGTAGTTCCATAAGGAGGGTCTGTAATAACGGCATCAATAGAACCGCCTTCTATTTCTTTCATTTTTTCTAAGCAATCACCTAATACAAGTTTCATTTCTTTATTATTTTTTAGTTACACTTTCATATACAGCGTTATTCACTAGGCTCATCTTCTACAAAATCTAAATGACCCTCAAAGCCAAATCCCACACTCTTAAGAGCGTTTTCAAAACATTCTAATACTTTTTCTAAACAGCAAAGATCCTCGCCTTCTCTAATAAAGGTTGTAACCTCCCTGTCCTCTGATTCAAATGTAATTTTTACTTTATTCATTATAATTTATATTAAAGTAATATGTATCATTATAATACAGTTATTAATATTAAAGTTGTTATTTGGGATTGTGATTCCCAATTAACAACCTTGTGTTATTACCCATCATAACTTGACTACCTCCCTGTTCTTCTTTTTTCTTTCCAGTCATCAATTATTAACATTACTACGTGACCAAGAAGAAACGAACTTGCCAAGATTATTGCTGCCCAACAAAAAACTAAAACATAAGGCACAAATGATAAGGCTAGCAATATAATCAATAAAATACTTCCGATCATTGTTTTTATTATCATATCTTTCATGAATTAAAGGTTTTTCTCTTTTAGAATCTCTCCTAGTTCTTTCTTTTGCTCTTCATTTAAGTTTTTCGGATTAGGAGCAAATTTACTCTTACAGTAATTCATTATTATCCTTGTTCTTTCGTAAGCTTCAACCTCTTCCTTATTTTCTGTTACTTGATTTTTAGTTGTAGTAAATTCTTCCACAGTTGATTTGTTTGTATTTCTCTCATTATAACAATCTAACCATTGATAGCGATCTTCTATTTTTTGTCCGTTATATTTCCATCCACGAGATTCATTTAAATCAAAAAACCCTTTAACATTACAATTATATTTTTTTTCTTTTTTATATCTTTCTAAATCTTCTAGAGTTGCTGTGGATTTGTTAGAAAAAGAAAAAGAATTATTATTAGATTCTTTATTAATTAAGTCTTTATTATTAAGGGAGGCGTTTTCGGCATGCCCTTTTTCGGTTTGCCCATTATCGGCATGCCCATTTTGGGCTTGCGGTTCAGATGGCTTATTCATTGGCTCTGCAAAGATTTCATAATCATTTCTATCAAACCTTCCACCTTCAGATCTATTTTGTCTTTTAACTAAGAATCCAGCATCAATTAATTCTTTCTTGGGTGCTCTCATTGCCTTTTCACCCTCCTTAAAATGCTTTAATATTTCTGTATTATTAAATTCCCAACTAGGATTAGTACCTATCCTGTAACACATATAAGCATAGAGTTTGTAAGCTTTTCCAGATAGATTAGGATCAAGAAGGGCTTGATTACTAACTTGAGTAAAATTGTTTTGGAGTCTATTATAAATAGTAGAGGACATTATTTAACCCTCCTGAGATTCTTCCCACCTTTCTTGCTTGTTGCTATTTTATGAAGGTTGTTCAAGTATTTCTCTTTGCTATTTAGAGATTCGAATAGATCCAGTTGAACTGGTTTTTTAAAATCCTCTTGTGAGGTTTTTTGATCTTTTTTTGACATGATGCCTTAATACTAAATTTTAATATTGTCGAAAGAAGGCGGGGGCGCTTTCGACGACACCCCCTAGATAAAATAAATTATCTTTGATTTAGAATCTAAACAAAAGGAATAGATAAGTAAAAAAGTTTAAATAAAAAAATCTTTATTAAGAAAGAAGAAGCTGCCAACGCCTCCTATGTAAAGCAATATATCAATTAGACTCATTATCCTTCTTTTCTTCTTTCTTTTTAAAAGAATAGAAAATCTTTCTTTGTCAGTGATTAGTTTATTTTCACCAGCAATTTCTAGAATAGCAGAAGCCTTCAATATCGATTCTTTCCAAGAAAAAGGATACTCCCTCTTAATTTCAAGAAATATCTGGGTAATATTCATTTTATCTTATATTCCTTTTTTAGCCTCTGTATTAGCTCTGCAATTGCACGTCTAGCAAAAGAACTATTATCTTTAACTTCCAACATCTCTGGAGAGTTATCCTTCTCCAAAACATTTAGCACTTTCCTCATATCATGATATAAAGCCTGATTTAGTACAACATTTAAAGCCTTAGTATTTACTGATTTGGTCATTATAATTTATATTAGTAATTAATACATTAAAATAGTTTTATAAATATATAATATCTATTTGTCAACTAGATTTAAAGGATAAGAAATGTATTATTATGATACAATATAAAATATTCTTTATATTTATAAAGAAAAAGTTTGACACCATAAAGATTTTATTACAAAATAACCATACACCACAATATTTTCATTATTAATTTTTAAACAAGTGAATCATGTTAGAAAAAATAAATAAACTATCTGCGAACTATCAAATAATCAAAGGCGGCGAGGAAGCTCAAAGGCTTTTTAGATTATACCTTTCTTTAAAAAAGGGGTATAATATAACAACAAAAGGAGAGTAATATGAAACAACAAATAGAAAAACTAGGTACTACACATACTAGACAACTAGAATTACTTTATCGTTTTTCGGGGATTTTAGAATATATCTTAGAGAATACGAATAAAGAGGGCGATATTGACCGCATTGACATTAACTCACTTCAACCTATCAAATAAAAATGGAAAAAAATAAATTATTAGAACTCAAAGAAATAAAAAGGGCTATTTGTTCTTATCCTTACTATTTCTTTAGATCAAAATTTTGCACCAGCTCATCATTTAAGGAGTTGTATTGTGAGGAATTGCTTAACCACAGCAATTCCAATATTGAAAGCTTAATTAACATTAGCAAGAAACATCTAGATAAACTTAGTAATAATTTAGATATTCTTGATGATGATGCTAACTCTTTATTAAATATTAAACACAATTAATAGAAAATCATGAAAAACAAACGAGAATTAACCGAGGATGATTATTTATTAATTTCTAGGGGTCATACCTTTGAAGACAATTATCATAGGCTTGTCGATCTTAACAGCGACTTTCAGGACAATGAGAAAATCGATAAGATGTGGAATGTTTATTTAGAAGGTAAACATACTATTAAAAAATTAGATTCTTGGAATGAATACCTATTAAATCTGATAAATAAAGAAGAAGAGAAGATTGAAGACGATGAGAGATATTGTGATAATTACATAAGGGATTGTGCGCCTTATGGCGATATATGGGCTCAAGTTTAATTAATTAACTCAAATTATTAATTATGAATAAAGAGGAACAAAAACAACTAGAAGATAGTTTTAGAAAAATGCTAAATGCTAAACCTAATGGAGTTTGCATTAATCACATGGAAGATCACCTAACTCATCTTGAAGAATCTGGAGTAGATGTAAGCAATATGCGTAAATGGTATGAGGATAAAAAAGCAAAAGAAGGTGTTCAATATTATATTTTACCCCTAAAAAAATAATAATTTTTTTTATTTTTTTTATGACAAATAATGAGAAAACTTCTAAATATGCTAAAGACACATTTGTCATGCGTACAGAGTGGATAAACCACACTGTTTATTTAACGCAAGAACAAAAAGGCGACCTTTGGGATGCTCTTTTTAAATATCATGCAGAAGGGTCTTTAGATCATGAAACTCTACCACCTCATGTTAATCTTGTGTTATCCTCTATGCTATATGTTATGGAGGAAAATTGGAAAATCTGGGAAGAGAAACGAGAAAAACGCATTGAGGCAGGCAAGAAGGGAGGAAGACCAAAAAAAGAAAAAGATTAAATAATAATAATTTTAATTATTATTACATATACATATACATATACAGGGTTTTTTTGCTTTCTAATGAAAGCATTTGGTTTGATTTGGTTTTTAACCTTATCAATAAAGGCTCTAGAGAGTATTTTTGATCATAAAATCAGTAATAATATTTTTTCTTAATTTTCTTAATAACAATTTAAAAAAGTTATTAACATACTTATCAACACTTTTATTAACATTTAATTTAAAGACAAATGACAATAACATTAAAACAGATTAAAGAATTAGGAACAGGGGAAATAATTTCTTATAAGGGAAAAGAAGCTTTAGAAGCTGTTAAGCAAGATGGTTATGCTTTGCGATATGTCAAAGAACAAACTCCTGAAATATGCTTAGAAGCTGTTAAGCAAGATGGTGATGCTTTGCGATATGTCAAAGAACAAACTCCTGAAATATGCTTAGAAGCTGTTAAGGAAAATGGTGATGCTTTGCAATATGTCAAAGAACAAACTCCTGAAATATGCTTAGAAGCTGTTAAGCAAAATGGTGATGCTTTGCAATATGTCAAAGAACAAACTCCTGAAATATGCTTAGAAGCTGTTAAGCAAAATGGTTATGCTTTGCAATATGTCAAAGAACAAACTCCTGGAATATGCTTAGAAGCTGTTAAGCAAAATGGTTATGCTTTGCAAAATGGTTATGCTTTGCGATATGTCAAAGAACAAACTCCTGAAATATGCTTAGAAGCTGTTAAGCAAGATGGTTATGCTTTGCAATATGTCAAAGAACAAACTCCTGAAATATACTTAGAAGCTGTTAAGCAAAATGGTTATGGTTTGCAACATGTCAAAGAACAAACTCCTGGAATATGCTTAGAAGCTGTTAAGCAAGATGGTTATGCTTTGCGATATGTCAAAGAACAAACTCCTGAAATATGCTTAGAAGCTGTTAAGCAAGATGGTTATGCTTTGCGATATGTCAAAGAACAAACTCCTGGAATATGCTTAGAAGCTGTTAAGCAAAATGGTGATGCTTTGCAATATGTAGATGAATCAATTCTTAACGATCAAGAAGAAATTATTGAGATAAGTGGAGTTAAATATAAAAGAATTGATTAAACATGAAAAGTAAACTTCCAAAAATAGGAAAAAGTTATTAACATTTAAACTTAAACAAAATGACAGAGGGAAAAAACAACAGTGGCAACCGCAACAGTGGCAACCGCAACAGTGGCAACCGCAACAGTGGCGACTTTAACAGTGGCGACTTTAACAGTGGCGACTACAACAGTGGCGACCGCAACAGTGGCAACCGCAACAGTGGCGACTTTAACAGTGGCTACTACAACAGTGGCAGCTACAACAGTGGCTACTACAACAGTGGCAGCTACAACAGTGGCAACTGCAACAGTGGCAACCGCAACAGTGGCCACTGCAACAGTGGCGACCGCAACAGTGGTTACTTTAACACAAAAACTTCTAAAGTTAGATTATTTAATTTGGAGTCTGACTTAGATTTTAACAGTGATGTTATTGTTGAAATTATTGATATAATTAATCGCAATATTAAAGATGTATGTGTTTGGATTTATGAAGATGATATGACTGATCAGGAAAAAGAGGAATATCCGACATACAAAACAACAGGAGGTTATCTAAAGAAAAGAGATTACAAATATTGCTGGAAAAAAGGATGGGAGAAAATGAGTAAAGAAGAAAGAGAAAAAATAAAAAGCTTACCTAATTTCTGCCCAAAAATCTTTGAAGAAATAACAGGAATAGATATTAACCTATCAGATCAAAAAAAGGATATTGTTATTAAAAGCAATGATTTGGAAGGTATTATTGAACTTAATGGAGTTAAATATAAAAGAATTGATTAAAGGCTTGACTTCTGTCTACTTTAAACTAGTATTAATCTACTTAAACTTATTTAAAACAATATGAGTGAATATTTAAATTCTAAAGAAGCAGCACAAATCTTAGGAGTAGTTGAGAATACCCTTAAAACTTGGCGATACAAAAAGACACACAACATCCCTTATTACAAGATAGCTAATAGGGTAAAATACAAGAAGGATGATTTGATAGAGTTTATGGAAAAGAACAGGATAGAAAATGTGGGAAAAGATAAAGAACTCAATTAAGAGAAGGTGGAAATTATTATTGTGGTTAGCTACTAATGCTTTCTATTTAACAATAATTTACTATAGTTAGCCCAGAATTAACTAGGCTAACATTGCTAATTAAATGATTTAATCAACAAGTGAATCACTTACTAAGTTAAGTTAGATCATTTTAATTTGCAAATTTTTATTAACTTAAATTTAAAATGAAATGACTAAAATATCAGCATATGAAGGATCAAAAGCCTTAACATTCTCATCGTTAAATGAGATTCATGGCTTTGCCAAGATGGTTACTAAAACTGATTTAGCCCCGAAAGGATATAGGGGAAAGCCAGAAGATGCTACAATAGCAATAATTTACGGCATGGAAATAGGGCTCCCTCCCATGGCTTCATTACAAAACATATCTGTTGTTAATGGCACGCCTACTATCTGGGGAGATGCTCAATTATCACTAGTTCAATCAAGCGGAAAATATGAATATCACAAAACCTCTTACGAAGGAGAGTTTCCTAATGATAATTTTAAGGCAAAATTTGAAACTAAAAGAATAAATTCAAAAGAGCCAGTCATTAAAGAATTTAGCATTGCGGATGCCAAGAAAGCTAATCTATGGGGAAAAGCTGGAACTTGGACTACTCATCCTAAAGTTATGCTTTCTTACAAGGCGAGAGCTTTTGCATTAAGAGAAGCTTTTGCAGATATTTTAAAAGGGATTCATTCTAAAGAAGAAATGGAAGGTGAAGAAATTATTAATGTTACCCCCACCCCATCTAAAACAGCTAATCTTCATAATGCAACCTTTGAGAATGGGGAAACTTTAGTAAAAGAAGAGCCAACAACCGAGGAAGGCTCGGTAATTGAGAATAATAATCAAAATGGAGGTGGGGATGAGTAATAACATAACTGTTACCATCAATCCGACATTAAAAGCTGATCCTATATTTGATTTTATTGGATACGTGAGAAAACAAGAAGAGAAAAAACAACCCTTTGAGACGAGTTTATTAAAATGTGCAGAGTATCTAAACAAAGAATTAGAAAAGAAAAATGACAAATAACATTATTCAACAAAGCCCCGAGTGGAAACAAGAGAAGCAACTAAGAATTGGTGGAAGTGAAATTTTCTCTCTCGCCTTTCATTATTGCCAACCTGAATTAGAGAAATTAGGAATTGATCTAATAAAAGAACAGCCTTTTAAAAGCGCATTAGAGATTTATCTTAGGGTTAAATTTCAATGCGAAGAAGAGCCGATACTCGTTGTTAATGCACAGTACGGCTTGGGTATGGAGGATTACATAACCTCAAGGCTAAATTCAGAAAATCAGGATTTAGAGATAGAGGGGACAAGAGATTTTATTATTAATGAAGATATTCATAAATTAGCTTGTTGTTCGCCTGATGGTTATGTTGAAGTTAAAGAGGGTCAAATCTTGCGAGACTTTGACGACACATGCGATATTACCCAAAATATGGGTAAGGGTACTTTAGAGATGAAAACCACACAACATAAATTTAATTATGAAGCAGAAGCAGGCACTAGGTTCAGTTACATTTTCCAGCTTCAATACAACATGATGCTTCTAGGGCATCAATGGGGGATGTTAGCTTGCTTAACTCCAAAGGACAAGGAAGGAGATAGTGATTTTTTTAAGGGTAAGATACTTAGTCAAGCAGATATAATAAGATCAATGCCCAATGAGACAGGGGGCGATCCTAATCTTAATGGACTTGTTGCTCTTGGTGCAATTTATCAACACAATATTAATGCACTCTACAACCTCTACACCTACACCTACCCAGCAATAAAACCAATTCAAGACATCTGTAAATTAGCCTTAGAGCGTTTTCAAACTGCTTTGGATAATAACAAATTACCCAATCCATCAAGAGGTAATTTAGATAAACTAAAGAGAGAAAAGAAAATGTTAGCTGTTATTCATCCTGAGCGTTTTGATACCTTAGAAGCAGATGAAGGATTGAATGGATTATTAAGCAATAGACAAACCGCCTTTGTTGAAGCTAAAAAAGCTACAAGTGAACAAAAAGAATATGAAATAGAAATCCTTAAAAAGATGGGAGACCATATTGAAATTGAAGGAACTGAATACAAAGCCAAGTTTGATGTGAGGGGAGCTTTAAGATTTAGTAAAATTAAATAATATTAATATTACACTAATATTACACTAATATTAACTTGATATTAAGTTAATATCATTCTAACATTTATTTAACATTAAATCAATATTATGTCAAAACAAACAAAGAAAGAAATATTATTAATTGGGGGCGGAAAAGGCGGCGTAGGTAAAAGCTCTCTTTCACAGACTATTGCAGTATATTTGAAGCAATTAGGCAAAAATCCGCTAATAATAGATGCCGATCCCCAAAAGACTTCTAGAGATTGGGTTGAAGAAAGAAGGGAGAATCCAGACCTACCTAACATTCCTTGTATTCATGCAACAGGAGATATTAGGCAAGATATCAAAGATGCGCTAAAGAGCTATGATTACATTATTATTGATCCTTGTGGCATAGATCCCAATAATCTAGAGTCAAAAGAAATTAGATCCGCTTTGTCTTTAGCCACAAGGCATTTAGTGCCATTAAGACCAAAGAGAAGAGATTTAAAAACATTAAGACAAATTAGTTCTATTGTTGATACGGCAAAAATACATAATCCTAATCTAATTTGTAGGGCAGTTATTACACAATGCCCATCTTTACCCAATCAGGCATACAGGATATTAGAAGCCAAAGAGGCTTGTAAGTCTTATGAAATATCGCCTTTAAGCTCCATTACCATGCATAGAAACTCTTATGATGATTGTGATGAAAATGGATGCTCTGTTTTAGAATATGAAGACGAGAAAGCCAAAGAAGAATCCATTGCATTAATAAAAGAATTTTTAGAAATATAATATGGCACTTTCAGGACTAAAAAAGGAAGATAGAGATTTAAATAAATCAAGACAAACCGACATAGAAAATTTCATAAATCCCCCTGTTGGTAATAAAAAAAAGAAAGCTAAGAATTTCACCTTTCCAGCTTATCTTCCTAAAGAGCATGTTGATTTTTTAGATGCAGAGGCAGAAAAAATAGAAAGGTCTAGATCTTATCTGCTACAGAAGATAGTTAAGGCTTTTTACGATGGCAAATTGGATATTAAAGACATATTAAGTTAATATTATTCTAATATTAAATTGATATTAGTTTAATATGATATTAATATTTTTAGAAAAGCTTTGAAGGATGTAAGAGGCAATGACAGAAAGAATACCTATCTAAGTCTGAATTTTCGGATATGATGGGGGTAGCTTGAAAAAGCTAGTGACACTAGGGAGAGTGATTGTAGCGAGCTAGATAGCTATATGAATCTGAACGAACACGCCGACTACCTCACGCCTAGTAGGTAAGTTTCAAGGTCGGTATTTGTTTACTAAATGCTTAGGATATGTATGAACTAAACATATTATTAACTTAAATTAAATAAAAAATGACTAAAGAAATAGTAAATCAAGAAACAAGGGATCAATTAATTAAATACATTGAAGGCATTGAAAATTACGAAGCTGAAAAGCAAGAAATAGTTGAAAGACTCAAAGAAATTTATGATGAGGCTAAATCAACTGGCTTTGACGTTAAGGTTATTAGAAAGATAGTTGCAGAAAGAAAGAAAGATCCAGCCAAGTTAGAAGAAGAGCAATATTTGCTTGAGACTTACAAAGACGCTTTGAAGGGGGTTAAATAGTCAAATAAATTAACTTAAATAAATAAAATCATGTCAGTAAATAAGGTAATTTTAATAGGAAATGTTGGTCAAGAACCTAAGCTATCCGCCACTAATGACGGTAGAGAAATAGCTAATTTTTCTCTAGCTACAACCGAAAGTTGGAAGGATAAGTCAACAGGTGAAAGGAAAGATAAAACAGAATGGCACAGAGTTGTTGTTTTTTCTCAAGGTTTAGTTGGAATCATTAAAAACTACGTAAAGAAAGGCTCAAAACTTTACATTGAAGGTCAACTACAAACTAGAAAATGGACTGATAAAGAAGGGGTTGAGAAATATTCTACTGAAATTGTCTTACAAGGCTTTAACTCAACATTACAGATGTTAGGATCTCGTGGTGATTCGGGAAATGCGGATGACTCTAATGAAAGAATGACCCCAGCGGTAATTAGTGATATTGTAAAAGAGCAAGAAGCCGCTGGTTTAACTGATGATGAAGTTCCTTTTTAGGTTTGCATGAAAGCGTAACTAATAATCTTTATTAACTTAAATTTAAAGACAATGACAAAACAAAAAGATAATCGTTTTTACAGAGAAAAAGAGGATAGAGCCTTACAAAGAGGAGATATTGTTCAAGTCTCTAAAACTAGAGTAAAGAATATGCAATCCGAACCAGAGGAATATCTAGAGACTTATATTATCGGTAAGGTTTGGAGTGACAATCATATTTCCGCCGTTTCCGCAGAAACAGGGGAGCTTATTGTCTTGAGGAATGAACAGTGCTCTTTTTTGGTAAATGGCGGTGAACACTTAGTCAAAGAATTATTTAAAGATTAATATGAACAAAATAGAAAAAGCGAAATCGGATCTAAATAATCTAGTGCATAGTGAGTTAGATAACTCCTTTTATGAATTTGAGGAAGGAGATACAGTAGTTAAATCAGATTGTTGTTTGATTGAGTATGGTATAAAAGCCCCAGATACTCCAACAAGTTGGTTTGTAGTAGAATTTAAAGTTGAGGTAGAGGATATAGATTTTGAAGAGATATTAACAAGCACTATTTATGTAAAGTTGCCAGATGAATATGGATATGAGAAATGGGAGAGAATTAAAGAAGGAGAAGCTTCTATTAAATATCTATGGATAGCATTATTATACAAAAGGTTTTAACAATGAAATATAAAGTAAGACAAAGAGTATTTACTATTTGGGAACATTCACCTCACGGCTTAGGAGGTTTGACAGTAAACGCATACAAAGTTACTAGAGTTATTAGTGACAAAAGTGAGGATTTATCAAAAGGTGATTATGTGGTTTTGAGTCTAGATAAAGGTGATACAGTGAGACAATTCTATTCAGAAGTTGATTTATTAGATCAGAATGAGGTTTTAGAGAGATTTGAAGCAATAACGAGGAAGAAATATGATTAAATTTGAAGAAAAAGGATCAAAAAACATACCTCCTAGAAAGTTTTTAGGACTTGATAAAGGTAAAAGCCATTTAGCTAAAATTATATGGATTAAAAAGAATGAAAAACCAGTAGTGATATTGTAAAAGAGCAAGAAGCCGCTGGTTTAACTGATGATGAAGTTCCTTTTTAGGTTTGCATGAAAGCGTAACTAATAATTAATAAATCAATTATGACAAACAATATATCTCTACCAATAGAGAAATATAATAAAAAATGAAAAGAAGAGGCTTGGGAAAAGAGGATCAGTTGCATAAAAACTTTGCCAATATGGTAAAGCATTATGATTGCTTTAATAAGCTTAACAATGTGATTTCTTGGACATATTTGCCTTTTGGAGAAAATAGAACTTTAGAAACAGGGGCATTACTAAAGGCAAAAGGCACAAAAAAAGGCTATCCAGATTTTCTATTTAGAAAGCTTGATAATAATATCTGTTATAATATATGGATGGAAGCTAAGATTGAAAAAGGCAAGCAATCACAAGAGCAAAAAGATTTTGAGAATGAGTGTAAATCCTCAAATGAAAGCTACTACATATTCCGATCAGTTGAAGAGGGGCTAGATATATTAACTGAGAAGAATATTTTACTTAACTAAGTAACTTAGTATTAATTTTTTTTATTTTTTAAAATGGAGACAAAAAAGACAATGAATATATTAAAATATTGG
>JABXKB010000406.1 GCA_013375485.1 Promethearchaeota archaeon
TCAGCAGTAGAAAATCTTACTGCAATATGGTATAAAAATCCTACTTTTAATGATCCAGTGGAACCAACATGGTATTCAAATTTAGAAGGGGATACATCAGATATAAATGCAACATCTGGTTCTGGTCAAGCAAACTACGAGATTTTAGGAGATAATGGAATATTCTCAGGTATTTTAGGCATACCAAATTCATCATCCTCTCTAGGTTGGATAAATGTTACAAACCCTAGATTTCCTGCTCCACCTGATTTTCAAGAAATTGATGAGTACGGCTGTGAAATTAGTCATACTTGGATTGATCCTGATGATCCAGTACAATCTCCAAGTGTACATTGGGAAAATAGTATTACTATGCCTGTTAATATGTCAGACTATATTATTACATCAGCTTCAGTTTCAGCAGAATTTAATGCGTCAGTTGCAACAACATCTGGTAGTGGAGGTACCAATTATGGAGTAGAGAGTAGAAATGATAGTTTAACTCTTTCGGGAGATTATAGTCGAGATTATGATAAAGCAAGGTTTTATGTATTAATATCAGATTTAGAAGATAAAGAGGTGCATGAAATAGCTTGGTATCAGACCGTAGATTTAGGTCAAGATTTGGTTGGGGATGTGATTACCAGTATACCAGATACATTAATGAATACTATTGTTGAAGAAGCCTTAATTTTCTATTTAACTTCTCTTTTTAAGCGTGATAATTTTAATTTTAAAATAACCCTTGGTATAAGAGTTCAATGCATTGATAATTATCAATATGATCGTGATCAATGGATTTCATTACGCATTAAATCATGTAATTTAACATTCACTTACGAGAAAAAAATAAATCAATTCAGTTCCATATCATGGAGTCAAGATGGAGATAAAATAACTAAAAAAACTGGGGATACCATTATTACATTAACTGAAGCGAAATTAAATTTTAAATATAAAATTAATGAGGATTGGACAGATCTATCTCCAAATTCGGAAATTAGAATTTTTATTAATAACAATAAGCTTTCTGAAACTGTTAAACTAAGTAGTGCTAGTTCAAACTTCACATTAGCTAAATTGGGAGGATTTGATGTCTTTGACATAATTCCATATGGTGTTCAAATTAATTTATCAATTCAAGTTTATCTGGCAGATGAATTTCATTTAGGGAACGAGAAGATTATATCAATAGACGAGGTATACTTAAATATTTCTTATATAGTTGAATTTCCTGATTATCAAACTGGTATTGAAGTGTATTTTAATGGTATTAATAAAACAGATAATCCATTATTCCAAATTCCAGCTAAGGCAGATCTAAATATCACTATTAAATATCCTGACAATTATAGTATTCATATTCCTCAGGCAGTTGTTCAATTAACTGGAAACATTACAATCTCCCTTGAAGAGGATGAAATCTATGGACAATATACGGTTATTATTAATACTGAGAATTTACCTATTGGAGAAATATACTTTAATATGTTAGCTCATAGAATAAATTATGAAGCTCAAAGACGTAGTGCGTTATTAGTTGTTTCTAAAATAAATACTGAGAATGTGCAACTATTTTTAGATGGTGAAGATAAAACATCATTTCCTTTTTTAAATATTCCTCTCCATAAATTGTTAAATATAACAGTAAAATATAAAGAGACTACCGGAGAACATATTTCAGGTGCAACAGTCCAATTAGTCGGAGAAGGTGTATTTGAAAATTTAAATGAAAGTTTAGAATTTGAACAATATTCCGTAATTGTCAATACAACATTAAAATTTAAGTTAGGTATTAATAATTTATTAATCAATGCTGAAAAAAATCGTTATCAAGAAAAAAGCATTAATCCCATTATTACTGTCAGAAAAATAAACACCCAAATTATACCTACATCAGGATCTAATAATATAAATATTAGACCAGGGGAAAGTGCTACTATTAGTGTTTCAATTAATAATTTAGATTATAATAAAGTCATTAAAGGATTAATAGTTACTTACACATGGGAATATGGTGAGGGTCTTTTAACAGATGATAATAATGATGGAATATATGAAGAAATATTCGAAAACGTTCCCGTTGGTACCCACTCAGTTAATATTAGTGCTTATGGTAGCGACAATTATAACTTTGAAAGCTATGAGATAATTATTAGTGCTTTCAGACCAAAACAAGATATACTTCCTTATCAAATATTATTAATAATAGGCATTATAGCTTCTGTGATAGTAGGGGGATATCTTTATGCTTACCAAAGAATATTAAAATATCCAAAACAAGTTAGAAAAGTTCGTAAATATAGAAAAACACTGAATAAAAAACAAGCTCCAAATTTGAATATAAAGACCCGTGAAAAATCATTTAACTCAGAATATAAAAAGGAGTTGAAGAGTTCCTCAAGGTCTATAACAGGCAAACCTGCAATCAAAAAGTCTAAAGAACTTACCGTATCTGAAAATGAGAAAGGGAAGCCTCAAATGAATACAGGGTCTAAAAATCAAATTACTTTGAATACAAAAATTAGTAATAATGATCTCAACAACCAAAAATTACATAATAAACGAAATCTGATAAAAATAAGAAAATTACGGTTGGGAGTTCTAAAGTTAAAAAATTTCCGACAATTTATATCAATTATAATAATTGCTGTTTTATTATTCAATTTCTTCATTTTAAGTCAACATTTCAACCTAAAATCAAATAATTTTCTTTATTCCCAAAAAGAGGATTACCAAAGTGATCTTCGTGTTTCAGGTCAAGAAATTTTTACCAACCAACCATGGTTAAATGATACATCTTTTGATAATCTAACGGATCCTGTTTGGTTTGCATCTTATGGAGACTTAGGAGATAAGTCGGATGTTGATGCAATGTTAGATGATAATAATTATGCAAATCTAACCGTTATAGGAGAAACACACACTTTTTCAGAGATTTCAGGTACACCAAATTCTTCGACTTCTCTTAATTGGTATAGATTTAATAATCCAGAATTTCCTGCAGATCCGGATAATGATTATATTGACGATGAAGGGTGTTATGTTGATCATGATTGGTCTGAACAGGGTGATCAAGCTCCAAGTGTACATTGGGAAAAAAATGTTACCATGCCATTAGATATGTCTGATTATATTATAACTTCGGCTAATCTTAC
>JABXKB010000115.1 GCA_013375485.1 Promethearchaeota archaeon
TTCACATCAAGGATAACACAATTTTGTTTTGTGCTTTTAGCATATCTTCCATGATAAGCTCCATAGCATCTCTAATATCCGGGTTATTCTCAGGAACACTGCGTTTAGCATTGACACTTGCCATCAATACTTCATTTAAACCCCGTAGAATCATATCAGGGCTATACCAGGGGCGTTTTGATGCCCACCATTGTTGACAGCTGTGAATTCCGCGATCTAACAGATTTCTTGCGTTGTCAAATATCCTTTTCTTCTCATCATCCATACTTTCTCGGTATTTATTGGAAAGATGGATTAACGTAAGCGCATACATGAAAAATTTATGTTGTTCTAAATGAATTTGATTGTTAGGGTCGAGCCAGAGGGGAAACGGCACATCTGAAGCGATATCATAGGGCATTGTCGACCAACTAGAATCTCGCGGGACTTGAGTGAAACCCTTAGGAAACCTATCAACAATTTCCGACACTGTACATAATTTCACGTCGTCTCTATGTGGCAGAGCTTGAAATAGAGGTATGAGAAAATCTTTAATTGCATGTTTTACATGGTGCCCAAAGGTTTCGCCATCCATTGCGGTGATTATATACATATCTTCTTGTGTTCCTTTATATTTTAACCTATTGGCAAAGGTTTCAACATTATTAATTTTGTTGAAGGCACAATCGATTGAGATATAATCATCGCGAAATAGTACTTTTAACCCATTGGGATGGATTGAAATATCATTTGTGGGGAACTCAGGTAAAGTATTGGCAATTCCGCTCATGATCATCCAATCGAATCCTGCTTTTTTAACAGTTTTAAACACTTCTTCGGAAACCGCCATTTCTGGGGGAAAAAATCCCCGAGGTTTATACAGTTTTCCAAAAAAATGCCGATTCGTTTCATTGTTTAGCTCTATTTGACGTTTAATTTCGGGTTCTGGAATAAGAGGTAGAAGAGGGTGAAACTTACCTGAACCTGTAAATTCAATTTGCCCCCTTGAAGCAAGTGTAGTCATTAATTCTATTAAATCATCGTACCCAAAATCATGTAATTGTTCCGTTAAGGTTCCATTGATGTTTAAAGTAATCTTAGCTTCTGGATGGTCTCTTAAAGCTTCCATCATAGGTTTGTAAGATTCATTTACGATTTGTTTTATGACTACAGGGATCTGAATAGGTGGTTGATAAATATGAAATAAAAACGCAAAATAGACTACCATATAATAACTAAAAATCCTACTTTTTTATTTTTTATAGTTTCATTTTTAATAGTTTGAAAAATTTAATGACTATTTGAAAATAATTTGTAGATTTCTCTTATTTCATCAATAGGTAGTTGTCCAGGTGCTGTCTTTTCTTCTAATAAAAAGAGAGAAATAATTTAGTGAATTTTATTTTGAATATTCTTCTTTATGAAGGGAAAATAAAAATAATCCAACAAAAAAAGAAGAAAAAAAAAGAAATTAAGATTTAAAAGTTAATAGATCTTACTTTTTCGGTTTTTTAAAATATGGTAGGCTAATAATTGAAATTATCAATACTCCAATCTTTATAGTTCTAATTTTACAAATTAGATACTTTTAAAGGTTTTTTAGAAACAAGTTGTAAATTTCTCTCATTTCATCAATGTGTATTTGCCCGGGGGCTGTTTTTTCTTCGAGGGAAGCGTAGGTTAAAAATGAACCAACAGTGACACACATTATTCGGGAGAAAATTCCTAGTGGTCCCATACAGAATGAGATAAGTTTTTGCGGAAGATTTGAGAAATGCTTACATAATCTTAATGGTATTATATTATCTTCAAAGGTTTGAGCAGTAAAAACAACTTTATAAACATTATTTTGATATTGTTCTGGTTTTAGAGATAACTCTTGAATTAATTTACTATTAAAATTTTGAAGAAGCGTGATTGTTTCATTAAACTTTATTGTTTTTTCAAAATTATGGTATGAAAAAATTATGTTTACTCCGTTTTGAGAAGCTAAATTGATAAATTCATATAAAAAGTTTTTATCGGCATTCATTTCAGCATCAATATAATCAGGTTTAGCCACTATAAACATTTTCAGGATTCTGAAGCGGTCTTTCTGGTTTATTTTGATTTTTCCACCTTCAGAAAAGTTTCTGAAAGTAAATATCACAGGAATATTAGAACTAATAGTATCCATTAATTCCTTTATAAAATCATATGTTAAATTTTGAACATCATTAATATAATCAAATCGTAATTCAATCAGATTAGGATTTTTTTTTATTATTTTATCCAAAATCGGTTTAATTTCACTTATATTCGCGGATTTAACTGGAATTGGAATGCAAATATTATATTTCATAATTAAAAAATCAAAAGGGTTATAAAAAAGAAATTTCTAGATTTCTACTATATTTTTAATATCATCATTAGTATATTTTAAAGTGTCTGTGGCATCAACTTTTCTTAGTTTTCCTCTTTTCTTATAGTATTTAATTATCGGTTTCGCATTTTTCTCGTATGCATCTAATCTGCTTTTTAACGTTTCTTCATTATCATCACTTCTTTGTTCGAATTTAATTTCAGCACTACACTTATCACATTTTCCTTCTACTTTTGGAGGAAGAGTGTATTTATTGTATATCTCTCCACAGTTTTTACAGCCATATCTTCCTAATATTCTTTTTGTAATAATTGATTTATCAAGAACCAGTAATAAGAATAAATCAATTTCTGTAATTTCCGATAAAGCTTGATTTTGCGCTTGTGTTCTAGGGAAACCATCTAATATAAATCCATTCTGTTTAGCATCTTCTTGATTGAGCCGATCTCTTACCATATCAATAACAATATCATCTGGAACTAATTCTCCTTTATCCATATATTCTTTAGTTTTTAAACCAAGAGGAGTTTTGTTTTTTAAATTCTCCCTAAATATATCTCCTGTGCTAATATGAGCAATGTTAGGAAGAATTTTCTTAATTTGCCCTGAGAATGTTCCTTTCCCACTTGCTGGTGGACCAAAAAGAATAAGTCGCTTCATTTAATCATCACATTGTATTTTACTGTTTAAAAGTCTTAATATATTTTATAATTAACTAAAAATGCAATAATAAAAACCTTTAAAGAAAAAAGAAAAGAAAGAGTGGAATTAAAATTATTAATAAATCTATATTTTTACTTTTGAGATTTATTAAATTCAGCAACAAGATTTATGATTTGTGCTTTTCTATATGAAGAAGGAACTTTAATATTATTTTTAGCGCAATAGGCTTTTAATTGTTTAACGGTCCATTTATTATAATCTACCTGTAATTCTGATTTTTCTTCTTTCTTTTCTTGAGATATTCTTTCCAAAACTTCAATTGCTTCAACGATATTTGAATCCCTATTGAAATGTATTCGCAATTTATGACCACTTAATTCAACTATTTCTTTTTGGTGTTTTTCAAAAGGTGCCCATTCTGACTCTTCAATGGATTTGCCAAAAATTTCAGCTTTTTTAGTAACAATTCCATAAAGAGCATTATTTCCTATTAAAATAAGATTTCGTTTATAGCCATTGGGAGGTTCAATTTGAATTATTTTATTTAAAATTTCTTTTTTCGATTTATGATGTATGTTTTTTAAATCTTTTACAGATTTATTATAATATTTCGGATTACCATAAGATTTTGTTGTTGAGACTACTTTTTCCGTAATACGAGTATTCAATGTAGAGAATTGGGGTTGACTTACTTCTGTTTTCTTAGGAATCTCTTGTGATTTAAAACCAAATGCATTTAGGAATTCTAAAGGTTCTGCCCCTTGATCGATTGAAACTATTTTACATCGATGAAAATTAGCTAGAGTGATTAATTGTTGTTGTAGATCTTGGGCAACACGTGAAGCAATGAATTTCTTTCTAACTGTTGAGTGATATCCCTTCCAAATATAAATTCTTCTTAATTCTTCTTTTACTAATATTACAACTTGCGAATCATGTAAGATTTTATATCCATTATCTCGAGAAAATTCTTGCTCTGTTATATGTAACTTTTCTCTTTCACCAGAATCCTTTAATTCAAATACCATAAAATTAGAAAAATCTTCTACAATAATCATTTTAATCAAAATTTCTTAAATTAACGGTATTAATTTTTGTTTATTTAATTATTACTAAATTTTAAGAGAGAGTAATTTATTTGTAATTTTTGAAATTAAACTTCAAAACTTTACACATTCTCAAAAAAATTTATCCCGTGAAATATGAAAATTCTATTTTTTTTGCTAAATATTTATCCAATCTTTTTTCCCTACGACTAAATAAGGTTGTAAAATCACTTTTTATTGAAGATCCATAATAAGAATTTCCAAAAAAAGTATTTGACTTTCTTATTGATTCTAATAATAATCTTTTATTTCCAATGTGAAAATAAATTGAAATATCATTGATAATTGAAGTTGGATTATCGTTAAATGAATTTAAAATTCTAAAAGTTCTTTTAAAGATCTTTAATAATGACTACAACAATTTTGTTAAATCTGATAAGTTATTCAATTCAATTACAGGGAAAACCTAAAGCTCAAATTTATCGAATGATTTCACCCAGTGAAAGAGAGTTATTCAAGAATGATTATTTAAATCCTCTTTCAAGTGTTCGTAGAAATGTAGTAAAAAAATTAATCTTTTTTTACTTTTTAAAACTTCCTCTTCATAAGAACATCCTTTTTCTAAAAGCTGGTTCGCTTTTGCTAGTTCTACTTTGAGCAAATTTAATTTTTCCTCAATCAAAGTTTCTCACCCTCAAATTAATTTTATTATTAAATCAAATCAGATAAAGAATCACTGATTAAATCAATAATTTTAATATAGGTTGTAAACACTCTTTCATTATTAATTGTGGAATCAAATGAAATCGATAAAATTAATCCTTTATTTAGAGATATCAAGAGAAGCTTTCCATCTTCTCCTTCAATATAACAAAATTTGAATTTTCCTTTATTGGTTTCAATACATACTCTTTCCATCATACTAAACATAGCAATAGTCATTGCTGCATATCGGGATTCATTAATTCCTCCAGGAAGTATACTGTTTATTGGTGCACCATCAACACTACTAATAAGCATAGTAGCTTTTACACCATCAAGCTTTTTTATCAATCCCATTATGAATGATGCATTAAGTAACTTGTCTGAAAGCTTATATATTTTATATCTGTCTAAAAACCTACCTGTTTCTTGTACTATAACTTTATCTTTTAATCTTTTTATAGTAGTTCTTATTTTTGGTTCTTCAATACCACTTATTTCACTTAATTGATAAATTGTTAGAGCCTTTTTTTTTAATTCTTTTATTATTTTCTCTGCGATTGTTGGAATACTATAACACCTTTTTTAATAATATCATATATGTTATATAAACTTCTTTCTTTAAATTAAAGTTTATATTTATGTTATATATATGTAAAATTAGCTATATAAATGTTATGTTAAAGTTATTTATATAATATATTTTATTCTGTAAAATAACAAAACTCCACTTTTTTCATTAAATATTCCACTAATCTCTTTTCCCTTAAGCTAAATAGAGTAGCAAAATCACTTTTTATAGAAGATCCATAATATGAATTCCCAAAAAAAGTATTAGATTTTTCTATTGCCTCCAATAATAGATTCTTATTCCCGATATGAAGATAAATCGAAATATCATTAATAATTAATACTGAAGTTGGATTCTCGATGAATAAATTTAATATTGAATAAGTTTTTTTAAAATTTTTACAAGCATTATCATAAAGCTCTTTAATATTTTTAGCTTTAAGTCGGGGTGGGATAATTTCTCCTTTAAAAAATAAGTTATTACATTTAATACTGTCTTTATAAAACTCTTTAATTTTACCGCCAATTTTGACTTGTTTAATTATACTTTGCGGTGGAGCAAAATCCAAAATACTAATTTCTTTTGGATCTAAATGTCTTGATTCTATGAGAAATTGAATAAATTTTGCCGTATAATATGTCTTTTTAGTGTTAGTTTCTCCGTAAAGAAAAGTCTGATGTCCAATGAAGTCCTCATAACGTAAAGATGAATTAAATTTCATAAAAATTGCGTCATTAAGTGTTGATTTTTAGAAAAAATCCTCCCATGTTATTTTTGCTTGTTTTAAAACCATTAGAATTATGAATCCCATAATACATCCAGGAATACAACTTAATGCAAATAGTCCCCAATATGTATAGAGACTCTCGATCGCAAATATACTTCCAATAGGTAAAATTAAATGACCAATAGTTCCTCCTAAGAATATTGTTCCCAATGGTTCTGTAAAAGCAGCTAATTCAACATATTTAGGAAATTTTTTCCGTAAAAAGTGAGATACAATTCCAACTACAAAAGCCCCAGTAATACCTCCATGAAACGCATGGATTGTCCCAATTGCGAGTGAAAATCGAAGCATGGCAATCCCTAATGCTGTTACACACGAAAAAATTAAACCAAGCAAAACACCAGTTATAGCATTAATGATATGAGCAAAGGGGTTAATTTTTGTCCCGAATATTGTAAAATAACCAAATGGATTAAGATAACTTAAAACTAGTCCAACTGCTATAAAAATGCCTGAAACAGCTGTTTTTTTACTTATAGAACTTTGTAATGACTTTTTCTCTTTCTCATCATTGTAAGGTTTCTGTTCATTCATTGTTCTCACTTGATTTTATCAATTTTTCTTATGTTATTAATTTTGTTTACTTTAGTTTTTTTTAAAATGGTTAAAAGCTAAATTTCATTATAAAGATATGAAAGATCCAAGAAATTAAAGAGTTTTAATCTACTGAAGTATTTAAAAACATAAATAATTATATGGATTATTTTCTATTTTTTCAAAAAGCTGTGTTTATATAATGAAAATCGGGACCCAAACGATAAATCCGACAAAGATTATCTGCATTGGCACAAATTACATGGATCATGTAGAAGAAACAGGTTTGGATGTTCCGAAAGAACCAGTTCTTTTTCCAAAGACAATGAATTGCTTGATTTCAAATAATGATCCAATAATTTACCCAAAATTCTTGTATAATCAACGTAAATATAATAGAGTTGATTATGAGTTAGAATTAGCATTTATAATAAAGGATAAATGTAAATACGTCCCAAAAAATGAAGCATACAATCATATACTCGGATACACCGTATTTAATGATGTAACAGCAAGAAAAATGCAAGTTAAAGATATTATATCAAAATTACCATGGTTTCGATCAAAATCATTTGATACTTTTGGTCCAATTGGTCCAAAGATTGTTAATACTGGTGAAATCAAAGATCCACATAATTTAAAAATTGATTTAAAATTAAATGGAGAAATTAAACAATCATCTAACACGAAACATTTATTATTTAAAATACCTAACCTTATTGAGTACATTTCCACTTTTTTCACGCTTGAAGCAGGGGATATTGTAGCTACAGGGACACCAAGTGGGATTGGACCTATACAACCCGGTGATATAATTGAAGCAACAATTGAAAAAATTGGAACTCTTACAAATAGAGTTGTTTTGGAAGGTGAATAAAGAATGACTATTAAAATTGGAAATAAGTCAATAGATCCAACGAAGATTATTTGTTTAGGACGAAATTATATAGATCATGCAAAGGAGATGGAAGCACAGATACCAAAAAGTCCAGTATTTTTCGTAAAAACTGTAAATACTTTGGTGACTAATGGGAATCCAATAATATATCCAAAATTATTATATAATGATGAAAATTATAATCGAGTGGATCATGAAGTAGAATTAGCATGTGTAATTTCTAAGACTTGTAAAAATATTCAAGCTGAACAAGGATATGAATTTGTTGAAGGATACTCTGTTTTTCTTGATATTACTGCTAGGAAAATGCAAATTAGTGATAGAAATATCAATTTACCATGGTATAGAAGCAAAAATTTCGATTCTTTTGGCCCTATTGGCCCGAAAATAGTACCTTTCGATGCGATAATAGATCCTCATAATTTAAACATTCAGTTAAAAATTAATGGAGAAACTCGTCAACAATCAAATACGAAACATATGATTTTTAAAATTCCAGATATTTTAGCTTATCTTTCCAAATTTATCACATTAGTGTCCGGTGATATTGTAGCAACGGGTACACCTAGTGGGGTAGGACCAATCCAACCAGGAGATACTATTGAAGCCTCAATAACCCAAATTGGAACAATCACACATAAGGTTATTTTAGGAGAATAAAAATAAGTGTTAATTATTCAGGCTGCTGAAACTGGCGCAGTGAACCTAATTATACCTAATTATAAAATTGTAAATGAAATAATTAGATTTGTAAGTTAAAATTTATTAATGAATACTAATATTTTACCATAATGACCTTAGAAGTTAGTGAAGAAGTTAAGAAAGAAATTTTTCAATTAATAGCAACTCCCGGAATTGAAATTGAGGATATTAGTAAAAAGACTAATTTAGATCATGACACAATCTTAGAGATTTTGTCTGAAGAGTATTTTAAATGTAATTTAGACCATGGGCGTAGATTATGTTGTAGATTTTAATCTATTCTTATTTTAAAAAAATTTTTTAACCTTCTTTCATTTGTACAACTACTAAGTTCAAGTAATTTTAAAAGGACTTAGGACGTAATAATAAAACGGTTTCAATATAATACAAGATATTGAAATGATTAATATAGATGAAGATGTTTATTTTTATGCTCCTTATCCTTTATAAATTAGAATTGAATTTAAAAATAATTTGAAGACTGAAATAAAATGAGTGAAAAGGGAAAAATTATCGTAAAAGCGTTAGTAACTGGAGGAAGTGCTAGTGGTGGACCTCCAATTGGTCCTGCCGTAGGGCCTACAGGTATTAATATAAAAGACGTAGTCGATGAAATTAACAAACAAACAACGCTATTCAAGGGGCTGACAGTTCCAGTTAGAATTGAATGCGATCCAGAGACAAAGCAATTTGAAATATTTATTGAAACACCTTCCACCGCATCACTATTACTTAAGGAATTAGGTGTTGAAAAAGGGAGTTCGACTTGTTCAGAAGAAAAAATTGGAAATTTAACACTTGAACAAGTCCAGAATGTAGTTGATGCAAAAAAGGATAAGTTCTTAGACAAAACATATAAAGCGGCGCTAAAAACAGTTTTGGGCACAGCCATATCAGTAGGTTTGACAGTTGAAGGAGAAGATCCAAGAATTATTCAAGGTAGAATTAATAATGGAGAATATGATGATAAGATAAGGGGTGAATAATAAAGCTTGAAAGTGGATGATAAGTTATTAAAAAGGTCCTTAAATGCTGCTATTGATTTTTCTATAATTAAAAAAGAAGGTTTTAAAGATAAGGTGAGAAAATTCGATGAATCAATTGATCTTATTATAAACATTAAAGATATTAATCTAAATGATCCAAAAAACAGAATTGATAAAGAAATGATCTTATCGAATGATGTAATTACAGGGGATAAACCTAATATTTGTGTGATTGCCTCAGATGAAATCTTGCTCGAAGCAAAAAAACTTGGTGTAGATACACTAGACTCAAATGGTTTGGTAAATTTAAATAATGAGGAGAAGAAATTCAAGAAAAAATTTGCGAAAAAATATGATTATTTTGTTGTTGAAGATAAAATGATGAGGGATGTTGCCCGGTATTTAGCAAGATTTCTCGGACCTGTTGGTAAAATGCCAAAACCTTTCCCCACGGGATATGGAATTATTTCTAATCCAGACGATTTAAAGGTGGCTCATGAACGTTATAAAAAGGTAATTCGAATTCAAATGAAGAAGCAACCTCTTATTTTCGTTAAGATTGGCAAAAAATCTATGGACCAGGAAAAATTATATGAAAATATGAAAACAATTATAAACTATATCGCTGATCAAATGCCTCATAAGTTTAACAATTTTAAATCTATTTACCTTAAATCAACTATGGGAAAACCCGTAAAAGTGACAGAAGAATTCCTAAAGAATTTGGAGGTGTGAAAGCATGATTGAAAATAAACATATCCCACAATGGAAAATTGAAGAGATTGATCATTTAATTGATTTATTTAGAAATTACAAAAATATAGCTGTAATCGAAGTTGCTCATATAAATGATAAGCAAATTCAAACCATAAGGAAGATTTTAAGAGGTAAAGCAGTATTTCGAATGTCTAAAAAATCATTACAATTACGAGCAATAGAGCAATTTAAAGATGAATCAAAAAAGAAAAACCTTGATGAATTTGTTAACCATATTCCAGGCCAGTCTAGTTTAGTCTTTACAAATATTGATTTATTTGAATTAAAAAAGATTTTTCATGAAAATAAGTGGATGGTCCCTGCAAAACCAAATGAAATTACTCCAGTAGATATATGGGTTCCAGCTGGAGATACTGGATTACCTACAGGACAAGTTATTAGTGAATTGAATATGACTTTACGATTACCAACAAGAATTATGAATGATACTATACATGTTCGAGATGATACGAGAACCCATAAAGCAGGCGATTTAGTTGAAGTTAAACAAGCAGCAGTTTTAAAAAAATTAGGAATTACTCCAATAGAATCACTAATTAAGATTCATTTTGCCTGGAGTGATGGAGAAATTATCCCTGAAGATATCTTATATGTGGATATCGATCAATTCAAAAAAGATGTTGCTACAGCTTATAGACAAGCACTAGGAATTCTTTTTGAAATGCCATTCTATATGGAGGATATGACAGAGGAGTATATTAGGAAAGCTGTCTCTGAGGCTAATACACTAGAAGCAATTATCTCTGGAGAGAGAATCGAAATATCGGCTAAGCCAGAACCTAAAGTTGAAGAAAAAGAAGCTAAAGAAGAACCCGAGGAAGAAGAAGTTGGTATTGGAGGACTTTTTGGCTGAATTTAAAATAAATTTATTATCAATAATTTGAATTAAAAATAAATAATATTAAATAGGAGGTTTAAAAAAATGGAAAGCATCTATGCTGCATTATTGCTTCATAAAGTTGGTGGAAAGATTACAGAAGCGAATGTAGAAAAAGTATTAACTGCTGCAGGTGCAAAAGCTGACAAAACAGAAATCGCCAAGCTTATTGCTGGTTTAAAAGGAGCAGATATTGGTGAAATTATAAATGCTGTTGGGTCGATGCCGGTAATGGCGGCTCCTGCCGGAGGAAAAACTGAAAAAAAGAAGGAAAAAAAGAAGGAAAAAGAAGAAGAAATCGAGGAAGAGCCTACAGGGATAGGATCACTTTTTTAACTCCCAGAAACTGGCTTTACACAGAGTAAAAACCAGAATCGACTGAGTGCTGTTATTCCTTGATGTGCTTAATTCTTAATTTATTTTATTTAAAATGTTCTTAAAAAATATACGAAATAGAAAATTTTGAATCAATTACTCATAGTTAGGAAATATGAAATAGTAATGACAAAGAAATAATTGTTAATTTTAGATATATCATTGCAATTCCTATTATTTTATATATCATTCTTTTTACGTAAAATTTCTATAAATAAAGTAGTACCGAATCGCAAACTTTTTTTTAAATTCCATTTTTTTTATATTACATTTAAAATTTAAGAAGTTGATATTGTCAACTTGATAAAATTATCATAAAATATTTAAAAAACTCACACTGTTGATGAAATATGGCTGGAAAGTTCCTTAAATTCTTCTCACCTTTCGTAAAAGCAATGCCAGAAATCAAACAGCCACAACGTGAGGTTTCATTTAAAGAGAAGTTTATTTGGACTGCTGTTGTACTTATTATTTATTTGATATTAAGTAATATTCCTTTATTTGGAGTAAACCTTGAAGAATCAACAGATTATTTTTATTGGCTACGAGTTATTCTAGCAAGTCAGAGGGGTACTTTAACTGAATTAGGTATAGGTCCAATAGTCACATCTGGTCTTATTATGCAATTGCTTCTTGGTTCAAGAATAATTAAGGTAAATATGTCTGATCCATACGATAGAGCTATGTTTAGTGGAGCTCAAAAAGTACTTTCTGTGTTTTTGACAATCTTTAATTCTATAGCCTATATTTTTGGAGGCGCTTTTGGTTCATTATCAGAAATAGGGATAGATGGAGTATTTTTTATTTTTTTCCAATTATTATTTGCAGGAATAATTATTATTCTATTAGATGAAGTTCTTCAAAAAGGATGGGGTTTGGGTAGTGGAGTTTCCCTATTTATCGCAGCAGGGGTTGCGGGTCAGATCTTTTGGAATTCTTTTAGTTTTATTCCTGCAACAGACGGGGTTCCTAGAGGAATTGTAATAGCATTTTTCTGGGTATTATTTGATGGTGATTCTAGTACAAATTTAGGAATGCTTTTTGTCCGACCCGGTGGTTTCCCGTCAATTCTAGGTATATTTACAACAGTGGGTATATTTCTTTTAGTGATTTGGTTCGAATCTACACGCGTTGAGATCCCACTTGCATATCGAGGCTATCGAGGTTTTAAAGGAAAATACCCAATGAAACTCCTTTATGTTTCAAATATTCCGGTTATTCTAGTTAATGCATTATATGCTAATGTTCTATTC
>JABXKB010000407.1 GCA_013375485.1 Promethearchaeota archaeon
GAGTATTATGAAATTCTAATGACTATTATTGGATTTTCTGGTTTAATTGCTCTAGCTGTTGTTATATTAATAATAACTGGACTATTTGTTTAGTTTTTTTTTACATATAATTCAAGTTTCTTCCATTTTTCTTCTGTAACTTCATAAATAAGCCATTCAGCAACCTGATTATTTTTATTTTTTACTATCCAGATTGCATGATCTTCTTCTAAAGAATCTTTCGACCCTTAACATACCCTATTAAAATTACTAAATAATCTTTTTATTCTACTCGAGAGTAAAATAATTTTTTTAATTAGGGAAATTATTGTAAAACTCCAATCATCCATTTAATCACATCTTCACAACAATCTCTTTTACGGCCAATTAATAAATGGTCTTCTGTCTTCAAGCTTGAAAGACCTTTAATATCTCGAATATTAATGTATTCATAAAATTGTAGTGCAGTTAATTTTGGATATTTCAAATTCATAAGAATGCACTATAGTTCTATAGATCAGATAATCATATGATACTAGTCTATGTAATTTTACTAATTCTTTAATAACATCCTAATATTGATATATATTTTATATTGAATACTAATGATTTTCGAGGTAATTTGATAATTCCATGAGAGTTTGAGTCCCTTCATAATTATCTAAGAAATTTATATCATATATTGTATTTACCAAATTTTTAGTTTAGGTTAATTGAGCTAACTTAAAATTTAGATTTATTCTATAGGCACTCAAAAGATTTAAATAAATCTTTAAACCTATATTTATAAAACTTTTAAGTTAAAATTTAATTATTTAGAAATTAAAATGATTAGTGAAAAAACACACGATTTTAAAAAGAGGTATATTAATTATTTTGATATTATCTTAGCAATTATGAATTCTTTAGTAATAATATTCCCTTTAGTAATTATCTATGAAAATCCAGTAATCTCAATAATAGGGATTTTTTTATCAAGTGGAACAATAACACTAGCAATTTATACTTTCATTAAGAACAATCCATTGTATATATATTACTGTTATACACTCCTTTTATATGGATTATTGTTTTCAATTCCCTCAATGATATTACATCCTATATTTGGAGCTATTCTTATCCCAGATATATGTTTTATTTATAATATTTCGAAAGGTAAAAGTCAGACTTCAGCATTAAGTGGTTACGCGAGAGCACAATTCTTGATGAGATTTGGTGCACAATATGGTATGAATGTGAAACAATTAAGTCAACAATGGGATAATATCAATCCTGAGTTAGAATTGAAAAAACAACAACAACGAGAAAAACTTGAAAAACAATATTTTAGTAAAAAAATTCTTATAAGTACTTTTATATTGAGTGTGAGTTTATTAGCTATATTTGCTCTATTTACAATAAATTTTGTATCTAGCTAATCTTATTATTTTCTTATTTATCTTATTATAATCTGTTATTATAGGTACATTTAATTCCTAATAGATGAGTTCATCCTTACGTAAAAGAAAAGGATCAAGAATTAGTTAATTATATAATACTAAATTTATACTCTTATTTCTCTTGTAAGTATTATTATATGAAAAATAAATTAATACCTAATTATTCTAAGAAAAAATCTGAAAATTATTTTCAAAATACAATATTTTTACTTCTCCATAATTTAATGAATTTTTTAAATTCATTATGGGGAATATCCAAATTATTAGTGATTATATCATCATTCTTCTTTTTTTTTCTGTGTGAAGGTCTAGTCCGTAAACCTAATTCCCAATCATAATATGATTCTTGTTTTACCACAAGAAAAAGAATCATATCTTCTCAAATAAATCAAAGGAGTCCGACAAATTTCAGAAAGATAGGAATCACAATATGTGTAAAAAGCACTAAATTTATTTATTTGATATCAACTCCGCAAGAGGGACAAAGTTTCGCTGACTCATCAATTTTCTTTCCACAATAGGTACAATATTTAAGTTTAGATCCTTGTATGATCTCAGGTTTTAGAGTCTCTTCTAGCTTTGAGGATTCTCTATAGGTCAGAAGCAGTGAGAATAAATGAGAGAAGAGTCCATCGTACCAAGATTGTTTGAGTTTGTCCACTCTAAAAATATTTCGAGCGAGTGGCATTGCTTCTACTCTTATTAATGTTTTAGCACCATCTAAATCATTAAAATTAATCTTAATTCGTTTTTTCCAGTTTGGGTTATGACCTGTATTAGCCATCATAGTACCTTGCTTTGCTTCAATGAATGTAGGTGGATTAGATGTCTTTACTTTTGCTTTGTGTTGACTCCTTAGCCATTGCATCGCAAGATCAAATGATTTTTGAATATTTAATTGAACATTTTCCTCATAAATCACGTTTACTTTCATAATAAATAAATCCAATTTATTATATTTAAGGCATTTGAATGCAAATAATTTGAATAAACATTACTCTTTTAAAAAAGAAGAAGTAATGAAAAAACCACAGTAGAACGATATTTTTTCCTCCAAATTTGTAAATAAATTTACATAAATTTTTGAGATCTAATACTTTAACATTTTTATTAATCTTCGCATTTAAAAATTTGTTTGGGGGGTTATATAGAGTGAAAGAATACGACGTTTTTATAGCTGGTGGGGGAATTGCGGGATCGGTCGCTGCGAAATTTGCCGCAAAAGGGGGACTTTGTACATTGTTTATCGAAAAATATAAAACTCCACGGATGAAATCTTGTTCTGGAATACAATTCCCCTATTTAGAAAAACTGTTTGGAGAAAAAATTCCACTTGATAGACTTTGTACTAACGAACTTACGAAAGTATCAATGCATAGACCAGATGGGAAAAACCTTAAGGCTCCTTTTAAGATGCTTAATTTCATGCGCGATGTTTTTGATGATTGGTTAAACGAGGTCGCAATTAAAAACGGCGCTGAATTCAGAGATGAATGTAGCCTTATTGATTGGGAAATAGCTCATGATGATATAATTGTAACGATTTCAGATAAAAACAAAAATACGGAAAAAATCAAGGCAAAATATTTAATTGACGCCACAGGGTTAATGCCAAAGGTTAGAATGAAGATGAGACCTAATGATTTCGAAAAAAGATCATCAGGAGCAACGATCAATTATTATTTTGATGGTGAAGCTGATTTAGATCCTAATT
>JABXKB010000408.1 GCA_013375485.1 Promethearchaeota archaeon
TAAATGGGCTGGAAATGTTGAACTCTACAAACCATTTGAGAATGTTATTGACGAATACTATATGCAATGGAAACAGGCAGAACGCATTACAACTGTTGCCGAATTTTTTGATATATTGGGAATATTTCAACAAATATTAAATTTAGCAATAAATGTAATAGAAGGTCATTTATCTCAAAAAAAAAAAGAGAAT
Source organism: Promethearchaeota archaeon (assembly GCA_013375485.1). Lineage (GTDB taxonomy): Archaea > Asgardarchaeota > Lokiarchaeia > Sigyniarchaeales > SOKP01 > Loki-b32. The sequence goes on from JABXKB010000408.1 coordinate 194, forward strand.
ATTTATATGAAAATTGACCAAATGTTTAAACACTATTCAGACCTGGAGATCGTCAAAAAAAATCCTGAATTGAGTAAAATAACGTTTGAAAGAAAGGTAGGATTTAATATAATTAATATTGATCCAATGAACTGCGATATGTTCATTGTAGAAAAACAAATATTAGGTTTAATAAGGCGAATTGTAGAAATTGTTAAAACGGAAGAAGGCTATTTTCCCAGTTTAAAATATTTTATTGAAGAAAATATTTTTGATTATTTAATGTCAAATTTTAGTCTCTTAAATGATTTGAATCTGTTTACTTTTTTACTCAAACTTTTTTTAATAAAATGAATAACCCTCAATTTTTTAGGTATTATTTAATATTTAGTGCGAGATTTATCTGATTCAGATATGATGTTCAATTAATTCATGCTAAAATTAAAACTCACTAATATTAAATAGATTTATTAGAAGAAATTTATTTAACTTATTAATTGACTTCTACCAATTAACTTATAAAAATAATGGACCTCGTACTTCTTATAATAATTTTTATATTATTCGTCTTAATTATTTTGAGTTATTCGAAGTCTAATCTCGATTTCGTAGCTATTTCTTTAATATGCTGTTTTACAGCGGCCACAATAACAGGATTGATAAAAGGTATAGGTATTGAGGGATTTATAGGCTTTATTGAATGGGAAGCAATTATTATCATATTAAGTATGAGTCTTATAACAAAAATTGCACAAGATTCTAATATTTTAGAATTTGTAGCGGTTAAACTTTTTAAAATATCAAAGGGAGAACAAAGAATCTTTTTCTGGCTCCTATGTACAATCACTACTCTTTTAGCAGCTGTAATAAGTGATGTTGTAGTAGTTTTGATCCTAGCTCCTATAGTTGTCAGACTTTGCCATTTCTTAAAAATAAGAGCTGGAACTTATCTATTAGGAATGACCATTTGTATTAATATTGGCTCAATTATTACTCCTTTCTCGAGTGGAGAAAATATTATAATCTCTACAGCATTCAATCTTGATACTGCATATTTCATTCAATATTTTTGGGTTTTTTCATTTTTCCTATTATTTGCTACGATTTTTTTAATTGATAGATATATTTTAAGAAAGGAACCAAAAATAGAGGATCTTCAGAAGAAATTTGTTATTGATTTAGTCGATACAGATATAATGGTAAAGAACAAAAAAATGTTTTATTTTAACAGTATTGCTATAATTATAACAATTATTCTCTTTGCTATCCTTCCCTTATTATACTTAACCGCGGCCATTTCTGCTTTAATTTTAGTTTTGGTAAATAAGAGTTATACGAAAAAACCTATGAGTGAACTTTTGAGAGATATTGAATGGGAAATAATCTTTTTCTTTATAAGTTTATATATTGTAATAGGATGCCTTTTAGAAGCGGGATTTCGAGATATCTTTGCAGCGATTCCTTTCCAGGCACTTAATCCATTTCTTATTTCATTCTTAGTACTTATAATCGTCAGTTTTATTTCTGGTGTCGTCGCAAATACACCAACCGCTCTAATATTTATACCAATATTAACAACTTTGATTGATGCAGGTTTTTCTTCAGTTCCTCTGCTTTTTGCTTTTATAATTGGTATAAATTTAGGAGGGAATTTTATACCTCAAGGTGCAGCATGCGATATGATGACATTGAAAATTGCGCGCGATTCAGGTGTAGAAAACCTAAATTATAAACGTTTATTCAAAGTGGGAGCTACTTTTGCCTTAGTTCATTTAGGAATTTCAATACTTTTTCTGCTGATCTTAGTACCGATTTTTGGATGAAAGAAATTATAATAAAAGAAAAAAGGAAATTGAATAAACACATATAAGTTATGGAAAAAAACCTCTAAATTCAACAGCTTTTGCTACACGAGAAAGAGCTATAATATAAGCAGCTTCCCTTAGGGGTAAATTTTTCTCTTTTGAAATTTTAAATACCTTTTCAAAGGCATTTACAATAATATCTTTAAGCTCTTTATTAACACGATCTAAATCCCAAAAATAACTGTGAATATCTTGAAGATATTCAAAATAGGAAACACAAACTCCACCAGCGTTAGCTAAAATATCAGGAACGATATAAATACTTTTATTATGTAAAATTTTATCTGCTTCTGGAGTTGTGGGACCATTTGCACCTTCTAAAATAATCTTACAACTTATTTGATCTGCGTTCACTTGAGTTATTTGATTCTCCATAGCTGCAGGAATCAAAACATCGCATTTGATACTGAAAAAATCATCATTACTAATGTGTTTATAATCATTTTTATGAAAATCTCTCAAAAATTTTCCTTGGTTTCTCCATTCTAATAATTCTTTGACATTTAACCCATTATCTGAATAAATTCCTCCTGAAATATCTGAAATTGCAAGTATTTTACTACCATAGGTATATAATATTTCAGCAATCCATCCTCCAACATTCCCAAATCCTTGAATTATAATATTCATCGATTTCAAATCATAATTTAACTTATTACATAATGCTTCAAGAACATAGAACAATCCCCTCCCAGTAGCACTCTCTCTGCCTACTGATCCACCTATTTCAATTGGTTTACCAGTTACCACACCTGGAATAGTTCGACCTTTTTGCATACTATATGTATCCATAATCCAAGCCATAACTTGAGCATTGGTGTTAACGTCTGGAGCAGGAATGTCAATATCAGGACCAATAATATTTATAATTTCAGCTGTATATCTTCTTGTTAGTTTTTCTAACTCTTTCTTGGATAATTTAAAAGGATCTACACATACACCACCTTTAGATCCTCCCAGAGGTAGGTTTAAAAGGCTTGTTTTCCAAGTCATCCATGTTGCTAAAGCCTTCACTTCATCAAGATTTACATCTGGAGAATATCTTATACCACCTTTCCCGGGTCCTCGAATTGTTGAATGATGAACTCTATACCC
>JABXKB010000116.1 GCA_013375485.1 Promethearchaeota archaeon
CAAAAACTTAATGCTTATTATCATGAAAAGTATTCTGTGAATATGGTTAATAATTTAAAAAAGATAGAAGAAATTGGAGTCGAAAAGTGGCTCAAAGAGCAAGAAGAATTCTATACTTGTCCAAATTGTTCAGGTGAAATTTGCGTTCACGATGCTGAATGCTATGATTGTGGTAATAAAATTAATCCAAATATAAAATAGGAGGCAAAAAAGTATGGAGATTCCAGATACGGATTATTTTCGAAAAGTCTTTCTTAAATATACTAAGAAGGCATTTGAGCTACTGGGTAAAATAAATAAGCCAAAAATTCTTGATGTGGGTTGTGGAACAGGTCTCCCGACAATAGAATTAGCATATTTATCCAAGGGTGAAGTGTTCGGAATGGATGTAGATCAATCAGCACTAGAAAAATTTGAGATTAAAATAAAAAACCAAGGACTTAAGAATCGAGTAAAGGCTATAAACGCTTCATTTCTTAGCAACAATTTTACTAGTGAATCATTCGATATTATCTGGGCTGAAGGTGTTTTCCAAATCATTGGATATGATAAATCTTTTAAAGAAAGCCATCGACTCCTCAAAATGGGTGGACATTTAGTTATGGCTGATACACTAAAAAGTATAAAGCCAAAAGTCAATTCTCTTTTAAAACATGGATTTGAACTGTATAATCAAGTTAATTGGATGGAAAATGCTTGGTGGATAGATTATTACCAGCCATTGGAGAAAATGCTTAAAAATCTACGAGATGCTAAAATAGATCCCAGACTATATGAACATCTGACCAAGCATGAAGAAGAGATTTCCATGATTAAGAAAAATCCAAAAGAATTTGATTGTGCTCATTATTTATTACGAAAGATAAAGAATTAAAATAAAAATTTGTTAGAAATAATGGATGAAATAAAAATTGTTGGAGCAAGGATTCATAATTTAAAAGATATTAATGTAAATATACCTAAGGGAAAGTTGATTCTTATTACCGGGGTTTCAGGCTCGGGTAAATCTAGCTTGGCGTTTGATATTATATTTGATGAAGGAATGAACCGATACTTACAATCAATTGGGTTTCCTCCTAAATTTGAAGATGAGAAGCCATTTGATTTAATAGAAGGACTTAGTCCAACTGTAGCAGTGGAACAAAGAACTACTCGTGTTTTTAACCCTCGTTCAACTGTAGGGACAAAAACTGGGATATATACGCTTCTTCGAATGCTATTCGCTACAGAGGGTGTGTTGATCTGTCCGATTTGTAAGGAACCTATAAATGAGGCTACATTAGAATGTGATTTATGTGGAATGATCGTGGATCAGAAGCAAATAAAGCATTTCTCTTTTAATGAACCAAGCGGAATGTGCTTAGATTGCCGTGGGCGCGGTTATATAATGAACATTACTGAGGATTTAGTAGTTCAAGATAAAGCCAGAAATTTGATTCAAATAACAAAAGCGGGTTCAGCTGTTTTTGCTGATCAAATTCGATTTGTTGAGCAATTACCCAGTTTTTATGATTTTGACATTAAAACACCATATAAAGACTTACCAGACGATATAAAACAGGTCTTTTTATATGGTAGTGGTAAAAAATTACCTTTTGAGTGGGATTCAAAAACATTTACAGGGATTTTAGAAAGAGAGTTTGAAGGAATCATTCCACATATAAAACGTGCTCTCTCAGAATCAAAAAGTGCATATAGGAGGAATAAAATTCATCAAAATTTCATGTCAAAGAAAAAATGCGAAGAGTGTAATGGTTATCGAATAAATGAACAAGCTAGAGAGGTAAAAATCTCAGATAAACACATTGGTGAGTTAGCTATGATGACTATTAATGAATTAATAGAATTTTTGGAAGCTTTAAATGAAGAGCATATACAAAATCCACAGGGTAAATCAATGTTAGATAGTTTATTAGAAGGCTTAAAACGCATGGTGAATGTTGGTCTTTCATACTTACATTTACAACGTTCTTTACCTACATTAAGTGGTGGTGAACTTCAACGATTATCTCTCATGACTCATTTAGATGCTGGTCTTGATTCTCTTGTATATATTTTAGATGAACCCAGTATGAGTTTACATGAACAAGAAAAGGAATCGCTAATTAATTTATTAAAACAATTAAGAGATTTAGGAAACAGTGTTATTATAGTTGAGCATGATAAACGTTTTATAGATATTGCTGATGAGATAATTGATATTGGCCCTGGAGCAGGCGTTAATGGAGGTGAAATTGTATATCAAGGTATATTAGATGGAATACAAGAAGTAGAAAATTCTTATACTGGTCAATTTTTAGCGGGAAAAATTAGATTACCAGAAAAATCTATTGAAGAACGTAAAGTACTAGGAAAAGATACAAAATTCCTGACAATTAGAAATGCAAGAACAAATAACCTAAGAAATATTACTGTGAAAATTCCTCTGGGGATGATGGTTGGGATTGCCGGTCTTTCTGGATCTGGAAAAAGTTCTCTCATATTAGATACATTAGTTCCTTTGATAACTCCATATTTCAAGCGAGGAGCTGATTTGCCAGAAAAAAAAACAGATAATAATAATGAAAATGAGGAAAATGGTGAAGAGCTTCTAGAATATTCTGGTGTCATTGAAGGATGGGAAAATATTGATGAAATTATAGTTGTAAATCAAAAACCAATATCGAGAGTGAGAACTTCTACCCCTTGCTCTTTTATAGGTATCTGGGATAAAATAAGGAATTTATTTGCTAAAACACCAGAAGCAAAAAAGAGAAACTATAAAGCGGGACATTTTTCTTATAATTCTGATCATGGTCGTTGCCCTGCTTGTAAGGGTCAAGGAGTACAAGACCTCCAGATATCATTCCTTACAAGTTTTACAATTCCATGTAAAGAATGCAAAGGCCTTAGATATAAACCAGAAATACTTGAAGTTAAGTATAAAGGTAAAACTATAGCGGATGTACTTGAATTGACGGTTAATGAAGCGGCAGAATTATTTAAATCACAACCAAACATCTCAAAAGTATTAAAGATTTTGGATGAAATAGGAATGGGTTATATTGAACTTGGACAACCCGCTCCTACCTTAAGCGGTGGAGAAGCACAACGAGTAAAATTAGCCAAGGAGCTAGGGAAAGTAAGAAAAGGTAATTCATTGTATATATTAGATGAACCTACAGTAGGATTATCATTTTATGATGCTGTAAAGTTGATGGAATTACTTGAGCGTTTAGTTCAAGAAGGGAACAGTATCTTAATTATTGAACATGATCCTGAAATCCTTTCATACTGCGATTTTATTATTGAATTGGGCCCTGGAGGAGGTCCTAAAGGAGGAGAAGTCATCGCTAAGGGAAACCCCAACGAGATAAAGAAAAATAAAAATTCTAAAACAGGACCATATTTGAATTAATCTAAATAAATAGATTACAAAAATCCTATGAAAATCCAGATTCGTGGAGCAAGGGAACATAACCTAAAAGATGTAGATGTGGATATTAATGATGGTTTAACTGTTGTAACTGGAGTCTCTGGGTCGGGAAAGACATCATTAATTTTTGATACACTCTACAAGGAGGCTCGTCGTCGTTTTTTAGAAGTATTCTCGGTAAGTAAAGAAGAATTACAATTAAATCCTGCTAAAGTACGCTCCATAACAGGTCTTGGTCCTACAATTGCTTTAGGGCAAAATTTATTAAATCGTAATCCAAATTCAATAGTTGCTTCGGCTACAGGTATAATTCCATTATTGAAAATATTATACGCGAGGTATGGAGAAAGAAAATGTCATGTGTGTGGAACCGAATTATCTGTTTTAAAAGAAGATGAAATTATTAAGCGTTTAGAAAGTGTAGCAAAAATTGAGTCAGTTTCAATTTCAGCTCTATTAGTTAAAAATGTTCAAGGTAGCCATAGAACACTTCTCGAATTATTAAATAAAGAATTTAATCTTAATTCTATCATTATAGATGGAGAATATTGGAATGAGAAAGATTTAAATTCTAATAACAGACATGATATTCAAATTATTCTTGGTGAAATTAATACTAAAACAACCATTAATGATATACGTCATCTTGTTAAAAATGCGGGTGCCTTGGGGGCTAATTCTTTAGTAGTTAAAGGTAAAATTCATGATCGTATCATTTCTCGAGTACCAGCTTGCATACAATGTGGAACGTGGTTTGGAGAGCTTGATCCTACACATTTTAAACGTAATTGTCCTCATTGTAAAGGAAAAGGATGTAAGGAATGTAATCAAACAGGATATCACCCCCTTGCTTCGAGAGTTACTTGGTCAGGATTACTTTTTCCAGAATTCCTTGGTAAATCAATAAAAGAACTATTAAAATTATTTGAAGGTGAGGGATTAGTAGCTTCAGACCGATTAATACAAGAGATATTTAGAAGGTTACATGCCTTAAATTCCGTAGGACTTGATTACTTGACTCTTGATCGAAGTTCTCCTACTCTTTCTAGAGGTGAGTCTCAAAGAGTTAGATTAGCTATTGCTTTACTGAGTGAGTTAGAAGATATAACACATATCCTTGATGAACCTACTATTGGTCAACACCCAGCTGATGTCGCAAGATTGATGCCTATACTTACAAAATTAGCGGGCCCTGTTATTTTTATTGAGCATGATAAGATGGCTTCGGTTGCGGCTGATCATACTATTGATATTGGTCCAGGTGCTGGCAATGAAGGGGGTAGAGTAATATTCACGGGAACACCTACTGAACTATGGAAAGCAGACACACCCACTGGTAGGTTTTTTAGTTTAAGAGAAAAAGTAGAAATCCCCAAACACAGAACTAAACCTCAATTGTTTTTGACAATAGAGAAAGCCAACATGCACAATTTGAAGAATATTAATATTAATATACCACTGAACCGTCTGTCAGTTATCACAGGTGTATCTGGTTCAGGAAAAAGCACCTTAGTAGAAGAGGTATTGTTTTCTACATTAAAAGGAAAAAAATCTATTGGCTGCGACCAAATTAAAGGTCCAAAAATGAAACCTATAATGGTAGATCAAGGACCTATTGGAAAAAATCCCAGATCTAATCCAGCTACTTATACAAAGATCGCTGATATTATTAGAAAACTGTTTGCTAAAGCTACTAGATTCAAAGCTACCTATTACTCATTCAATACTCCAGAGGGACAATGCCCGACATGCAATGGAATGGGTGCTCTCGAAATTAAAATGAAGTATTTACCCTCTAATTGGCTCACATGTCCAGATTGTAATGGCCAGAAATTTTCTGAAGAAATCCTTAATGAAAAGGTTAAATTTGAAGATAAAGAATATTCTATAGCAGAATTCTATGATTTACCAATATCTGAAGTTACAAAGATCTTTGATAATGAAAAGAGATTATCTGCTGTAGATCTTAGTTCTGTTAGGCAAATGTTGAATGCTCTTAATGATATCGGTTTGGGATATCTGTGTCTAGGCCAGCCATCCCCAACATTATCTGGAGGCGAAGCTCAGCGAGTTAAATTATCAAAATATCTAGGGAAGAAAAACTTAAAAGACCAGTTAATTATCCTTGATGAACCATCAATAGGTTTACATCCAAAAGATTTAGCTGGATTATTAAGGATTTTGGATGGATTGATTCGAGCTGGAGCCATGATTGTGATAGTAGAACATAATATCGATACAATAAAGGCTGCTGATTGGATAATAGACCTTGGTCCTGGTTCAGGACCTGAAGGTGGAAATGTATTATATCAAGGCCCTCTATATGAATTTCTGGATGTAAAAGAATCTCTTACAGCTCGAGCTCTCAGAGAAGAGGAAACAATCAAACCTTTAACTGAAATAGAAAAGAAGAAAAGAGAAGGTTCAGAAAAAATTGTCATTCAAAATGCACATATTCATAATCTAAAGAACGTAAGTGTTAAAATACCAAAAAAGAAATTTACTGTAATCACGGGAGTCTCTGGATCAGGTAAATCCAGTTTGATTATGGATACACTTGAGACAGAGGCAAGACGTCGATATTTAGAAACCCTATCAATGTATGAACGACAAGGTACAAAAGAAAGTGTTGAAGCTCTAGTAGATAATATTAGCGGTTTAGGGATTACAGCATTAATATTACCTGAAAAAATTGTACAAGGGTGGTTTTTTAATCTTCGAAATACAGTTGGCAGGGTTACTGATATAATTCTCCATTTAGCTAATATATTTTCATATATGGGGGAGTGTCCTTGCCCTAAATGCAATCAATGGATGGAGAGAAAAGAAAAGTGGTATTGTAAAATTTGTAATATTTCAATACCTTTTGCTAAACCAAGACATTTTATATCCACAAATTATTCTGCAGCTTGTCTTAATTGCCATGGAGTAGGTTCATTTCAAGTTCCTAATCCAAATAAATTAATAATATACCCTGAAAAACCTCTATGTAGCGGTGCCATGTATTCGCCGGGATTTTTTCCAAAAGGATATTTGTGCAAACCATATAACGTTGGATATTATATAGTCCAAGCTCTAGCAGCTCGTCATGGTTTTAATCCCTTCTTAACACCCTGGAATGAAATGTCAGAAGAGGCAAAAAAAGTATTTTTGTTTGGAGATAAAACACCTTTAGATATAGAAATAGAAAATAAAAAAGGACATATTTATCAGAAAGAAATCCAATACCAAGGTTTTTATAAGCATTGGTTGAGAGATTGGGATGTTGGAGGAACATATACAGATAAGAAAATATGTAATGAATGTAAAGGAATGAAATTACGGCATCAATATTTGGTAATCTCTCTTTGTGGTTATAATATTCCTCAGATGTGTGAGATTCCTCTGAGTGAATTGTATAATGTACTAATAAAAGTAAACACAGAAGATAATATTCCAGATTTTGTAAAAAATAGTTTTAAAATAATTATAACTCGTTTAGAATTTCTTATTAAAACGGGATTAAGTTATATTAATTTGAATCGTGTTGCTGAAACTCTTTCCGCTGGAGAAGCTCAGAGAATTAGATTAGCTGGACTACTAGGGAGCGAATTAACATCATTGACAGTTCTGCTTGATGAACCATCAAGAGGTCTCCATCCTTCTGAGTTAAATGCATTATTAGATGTGTTAATTAAATTACGGGATAAAGGAAATACTATCATAACAATTGAACATGATCTACTATTAATAGAAGCTGCGGACTATATCATCGATATGGGGCCAGGAGCTGGAGTTAATGGGGGTGAGATCGTAGCTGAAGGAACTCTAGAAGAGATTATTAAAAGTAATACCATAACTGCAGATTGGTTAAGCAGAAAGAAAAGGTTTAAAACTTCAAGAAAACCACGGAAACCAAAGAAATGGTTAAAAATTTATGGTGCAAAAGAAAACAACTTAAAAGGTGATTTAATTGAAATCCCACATGGTTTATTGATTGGGTTATGCGGAGTTTCAGGTTCAGGAAAAAGTACATTATTAATTGACACATTGGGAAGAGCTTTAGTTCCTATGAAGCACACAACTTCAGTATCCCGAGAACCAATTGAACCTGGAGTTTATGAAAAGATTGATGGCACATTATCACAAACTATACTTATAGATCAAACTAAAGCTAAAATTGGCAGTCCTCTTAAATTTTTAGGATTAGAGCGTCCCATTGCTAAAATATTTGCTGAGACAGAAGATGCAAGGGTTTTAGGATTGACAGTAAAAGAATTAACAAAAAGATGCTCTATTTGTAAGGGACGTGGTTTTATTAAGTTAGACATGAAATTTTTACCTGATATAAGTGAGATTTGTGAAATTTGTAAAGGAACAGGTTATCAAGCAGAAGCTTGGCAGGTCCATTTTAAAGAAATAACATTACCTGAAGTAAATAATTTAACTATTGATGAAGCGTACGAATTGTTTAAGGATTCTGAAATCATTACCACCAAATTAAATTTTGCTAAAAAAGTTGGAATGGGATATTTGCAATTAAATCAACCAGCCAGTACTCTTTCAGGAGGTGAAGCTCAAAGGCTTAAGATAGTAAAGGAATTATCTAAAAAGTCTAATAAAAAAACACTTTATATTCTAGATGAACCAACTATTGGCCAACATTTAGATGATGTGTCTAATTTGATTGATGTTTTACACCTTTTAGTAGAAAATGGAAATACTGTAGTTGTTATTGAACATCATCCTCATGTATTAGCATCTTGTGATTGGATAATTGAACTTGGACCCGGAGCAGGACCAGAAGGGGGTCAAATAATTTCTAAAGGTCCTCCCGAAGAAGTAGCGAAACAAAATACCCCAACTGCACCATATTTGAAAAAAGTTTTGGAGGGAGAAATATGACTTGGATTCCACTTTTACTAACGGACCCTTCACCTTGCCTACGATATCTGGTTTTAAAAGAGTTATTACATCTTCCAAAGGATGATCCTGAAGTAAAAGAATTATCAGAAATTCGAGAAGCAGATCCACTTGTAAGGGATTTAATTAGGCTGCAAAAACCTAATGGAGCATGGGATTCTTTCAGTATAAACCATATAGCAAATAGAAATAATCTTCAAATAACATCTATGGCATTACAAAGACTGGGATATTTTGGGTTTGATTCTTCTAATCCGATAGTTCATAAAGCAGCAGAGTTTCTTTTTTCAAAACAGCAAAAAGATGGTTCTTGGCCAATGCCTGGTAAAGAGCAACGTGTTGATGAGGAGATTGGATATCAGATGATGCCTGTCCAAACAGCAATACCACTCTTAGGATTAGTTATGTGTGGTTATTCAACAGACGAAAGATCCGAAAAAGCAATTGAATGGTTAATGAAACAACGCCTAGAAGATGGTGCGTGGCCTGTTGGTTTGTCTGCGGGTAACTATGGAGGGATTGCGGGGTATCGACGTCTTGCTCATTCAAGATGGGGCTGTCGATCGAATACAACAGCAGTTCTTAGTTGCCTTGCCTATCACCCAAAATATAGTAAAAGTGATGAAGCTAAGCGAGCTCTTGATCTATTACTCGGAACAGATTTAAAATTAAGAAATAGTCTTGGTTTTATGATTGCTCGATTTATTGGATTAGAAAAGTCTATTGGACAAATAACATTTATGGGTAAATTTGATATTGCTCATGTATTAAATCTCTGTTGGAGAGTAGGTGCAAATCAAGATGATAATAGGATTTCTGATTTTATTACGTTTATTAAATCGGAGCAAGGAGAATATGGATTATGGGATTATATAGCACATCCAAATGCTACACGTTGGTTAACTTTTGATTTATTACGCTCACTTTCTCATATAGAAAAAAATAATGATTGGATCTCTACAGAACCTCGTACTCCCTTTCAAGCATATCCAAAGAAAAAGAAAAGGTTCTAAAAATAACATTTGATCAATTATTTATACGGATTTTTATTATGAAATCATAAATTTTATAAAAACGGGCAATGTTATGAAAGTATCACTCCATCATGCTCATTTATTTGCTTCTAATGTTGATGACAGCCTTAAATTTTACAGAGAAATGTTTGGAGCAAAAGTGCTATTTGATTTAGAAATGGCAGAAGCTCGAAATGTGATGATCCAGATTGGTTCATCTAAAATTAATTTCTATGATCAATCACCTAAGGATCTAGGACGAGGGGCAATTCATCATCTGGGTATTGAAACAGACGATTTAGAGGCTCTTGTAGAACACATGAAAAGTAAAGGATTTCAATTTATAAAAAAAATTAAAAAGTTTGGTCCTCTGAAGTATTTAATGGCAGCAGCTCCTGATAATGTGCTTCTAGAGCTTTTTGAGGTTGTGAAAGATAAACTCTCTGAAGACCAATATAAAATGATCTCATCTTTATAATTTTAATTTTTTTAGGTATTATTTTCTTTTTTTTGATTGTTTTTATTATTTAACAATTCATTTTTTAATTTCTCAATTCCTTTATCAAAATCTGAAACCAGACGGGGTTGATTTTCTACTGGAGGATCAATTCCCATAAATGGAATTAAAATATTCAATATAACTTCATGTTCAATATAATTTCAATGAGCTGAACTATAAATAAAATATTTAATAAAAACTAATTATGAGATTTGGATATACTATAGAAAATTTTGATATAAATTTAAATCCAAAAAATCTAATTGAAACAGTTAAATTACTCAAAGTTTCAGGTTTTGAATTTTTTTTATAATATACTTTCTACTTGACTAAGGTTAGAAATTAAAGTTAGTACTGTTTTTTCTCTATTATTTAAAGCTTTAAGTGCAATTTTTAATTCATCAGGATCTTTAATCCATCCTTTTGCATCTTCTAAGCATTTATGAAAGTGATCCGCGAGCTTCTCCAAAACTTGAATAAACCAAGGTAATTTCTTTATGATAGGAAGGGAATTATCTTCTTTTTGATTATGTATATTATTAGGTATTTTTTGCATCACATTATCAAGTTCGGTTATAGTTTCAACACATTTTTCTATTTTCATTCCACATCTTTTCGCAAAAGTGCGATTCATCCACTTTTTCGCTAATAAACCTAAATCATTTGTCTCTTGATAAAGTTTTTCTATGAGTGCATGTACGTTTTTGGAATTTTCAATAATCTCCGAAATAAAAATTTTCAAATCAGTTTCACTTTGCATTTTTTTCTCTTTAAATGAGCTTTCTTTCTTTTTTGGACAAATTAATCCTAATTTTAATAGAGGAGAGAACGGTTCGGCTATTTGACCGTGATATTCCTTTGCATACACAATAGTATATGCCCATCCTGCAGCACAATGATCTGCTGGCATTAATCCATCATATCCAGGGTTAACTCCTTGATTTTTAAATTCTTCCTCAGTTATGCCATATTTTGGTGCTAAAATACGACTATACTCCTGTAATCCCGGAGTATCAATCATTCCCGGTCCAAACACGAAGACTGAAATATTCGCATTATCTAATTCTGCAGCAAGTGATATTCCTATTGATGTCAAAGCCGTTTTAGTTGCAAAATAGGGCGCCATATATGGCCATCCTTCCGCAGAGGTTACAGTATTTATTACACCATCATTTTGCTTAATCATATAAGGTAAAAAAGTTTTAATGGCATGGACAGTCCCTCGAATATTAACGTTATATATCCTATCCCAATCTTCTATCGATATTTCATTTATAGTACCTGCTGAAGTTGCATACGCATTATTAATCAAGATATTTACTTTACCAAATCTCTCAATAACTATGTTCTCTAATTTCTTAATATCTTCTTCTTTAGAAACATCTGTTTTCACGAAAAGCGCAGTTCCACCTTCTGAACAAATTAAATCTTCTACGTCTTTTCCATATTCATTTATTTCTGCAATGACAACTTTTGCTCCTAACCATGCTAAAGCTCTTGCAAGTTCTTTACCAATGCCTCTCCCTGCACCTGTAATGATCGCAACTTTATTTATAAGCACATTTTTGGATAAACCTAATTTTTCAATAAGCATTTGTTAAACACTAATTATTTATATTTATTATTTAATAATTAATATGACTATATAAATATTTGGGTCAATAAGTCATTTGGTCATTTAGTCATAAATTTTTAAATGAAAAAGTCCTTAATATTATTATAATGCCTAAAGCTTTTTCTATTGAGGAAAAAAAGATTATTAAAAATAACCTAATCGAAAAGGGTGCAGAATTATTTGGAACTTATGGGTTAAAAAAAACAAATGTTGAAGATATAACTAATGCTGTAGGTATTGCAAAAGGTTCTTTTTATTCCTTCTATAATTCAAAAGAAGAATTATTTCTGGATGTTCTTACACAAGCAGAAGAAAAGATGATAAAAAAAATAATGCAGATATTAAAAAAAATGAAGAAAGATCCTAGGGGAACCTTTAAAGATTTTTTGCACTTTCATATTCAAGCCCCAAAAGAAAATCCAATTATACAACAAATCGCCAATAAAAATACAAGAGAATATCTTGTTAGGAAATTACATAATAATCCTAAATTAAAGCAAAAACTCCAAACCTATGAATATATTCCACAATTTATTGAAATGTGGCAAAAACAGGGATTAATTATTAATAGAGATCCCGAAATTTTAGCAGGTATATTGAAATCTATATTTACTATCGGTTTAGATAATGAGATAATAGAATATATTGGTAGAGAAAAATTTCCTGAGATCATTGAAAATCTAATAAATATAATTGTTGAGTATATGGTTATTTCTGATTCTGATAAGTAATTAATCTTTTTGATTTTTAGAGCATATGAGAATTTCCACATTTATAAATTCTACCTAAATGTTGAAAGATTTCATCATTTATTATGATTTAAAATTTATATTTCATCTTTAATTTCTTTATAGAAATCCAATATTATTTTCTGCCGTTTTTCAGCAATCCTTTTTGAAATATCGAGAAATAACCTGTCTTTTAATTTAATTATCTTTTCCTCCAAATGTTTTATAACATCACCTATATTACCTTGATTCCTAACTGTAAATCCTATTGTCCTATATAAACCAATAGCACCAAGAGCATCTAATTTATCAGCATCAGACAATAATTTT
>JABXKB010000117.1 GCA_013375485.1 Promethearchaeota archaeon
TAGTTCCTTCCAGATAACTTCCTGCTCCAAAATCAAGTAATTGATTTAAGTTATTTGCAGCGCAGAGTGCCTCATGTCTTATTTTACCTGTATCTGGGTTAGTCCACTGAACAGATTTTTCGAATTCTCCGGTCTCTTTATTTTTTATCCATCCCATTTCTCTTAAAACATGGTCTAATAAGTGAACTTTGAATGTCCACCAATCAATGTCATCGGTAAAGCGCTTTCTCCTCCAATCTCTTGAGGTATATTTCTCTAAATATAGTTTAAGTGTTCCTCTAATTAAGGAGAATTTACCATCTTTAATTGCCTCACATGCATCCTTGTAATATGTATGCTCAGGATCTTTTGATATCTCAACAATCCTGTTTATTATTTCTCTAGCCTCTACAGCAACTACGTCACAAGGTATCCGTCCATCAGAAGGGTATGCTCTTGATCCTCCATCTAAAAACTTTTTAAATAACTCTAATTCATCTTCAGGAATTTTATACCAAGGATTATTAAACATAACCTTACTGAATACATAGTGAGTGAAACCATCTTCATCTATTCTAGTTTTATCTGATAAAGGAGAGACGTCTCTTAGTTTATCCCCTTTTTGTATAGCATCAGCTTTGATATCCCAAATTGAAGTCATACGAGATATTATATTGAATGTTACTTTTAAAAATTATTAGTTTAAAATATAAAATTTATTTTTAAACATAGATTTTATTGATAATATATGAGTAGTTTTTTTAGTATCTTCACTTTAACTCCCTGGGATTCACTAAATCTAAAAACTTTAACTGAAGTAAAATTATATTCATTGAAAAATATATTTAAGACTTTTCCCGTAATTGAACCTGAATTTTTCGATGATTTACTTTCAAATTTGTATAAATTCAATCATTATTCCTTGATTGAAAGCATCAAACGGATTGTTGGTCCTAAGAATGAGGATTATGACATAAAGCTATGGAATTTTGTATGGGGGATGGATAGTGAAAGAAGAATTTTTCAATTTTTATTTCAAAAAGTTACAAATGAGTTAAAAGGATCTCAAGCAACATTAGTAGCTCTTGCTCCTCCAGAATTAAGCAAATTATTTAATCAATATAAAAAAGAAGCTATACTAAGGACTTTATCTTTACTAAATACTCCACAAAAAATGAAATTTGTAATGGTTTTGGCACCTCAAGGAAAATCTATCTTTGAAGAACAGCAATTGCTTCACGTAAGTAAGAAAGACTTAGAAAAATTAAAATTCAATACTATACTCAAGCAAATGCCTAATATCAAAGGGCAATGGTTTATTGCTAATTCACCATGTTGTCCCAGTTGTAAAAAGGAGATTACAGAGATAAAGGGTTTGAATGTGGGGTTTCTTAAATTTACATGTCCTTATTGTGGGTATCAAAAAAAATAAGTAAAAACTACTTTTTATATTAATCTTTGATAATGATTTTTATTAAATAATTCGATATATAACTTATTATTAAAAATAATAATAATAGGAAGAATTTCAATAATGTTTGTAGCTGCTTTAGATTTAGGAACAACCGGTTGTAGAACTTTTATTTTTGATTTAGCTGGGACGATCATTGCAAGTGATTATCAAGAATGGCAGAGTTTTTATCCTTCTCCCTCATTTGTTGAACAAGATGCCAATACATGGTGGGATTCAATTAAAACAACAATAGAGAAAGCAATAAAAAAAAGTGGAATTGATAAAACTGAGATTGTAAGTCTTTCAGTAACGAATCAGAGGGAAACAATTGTACCTGTAGATATAAATGGAAATCCACTTCATAATGCATTAGTTTGGCAGGATAGGAGGACGATAGATCAGGTGGAATACATTAAAACTAAAATTGGAATTAATAAAATTTATGAAACCACAGGATTAACTATAGATCCATATTTTTCTGCTACAAAAATTTTATGGTTTAAAGATGAGAAACCAGAAATATATCAGAAAACACACAAATTTTTACTTGTCTCAGATTTCATTATTCATAAATTAACAGGCAAATTCTGCACAGATTTTTCAAATGCCTCACGAACAATGTTATTTGATATTAATCAATTAAAATATTCTGAAGAAATTGCATCTGAATTGGAGATAGATTTAGATAAAATGCCAGATGCATTAGAAAGTGGTGTCGATATTGGAGAAATTGTAACTGAAGAAACTTTATTTGATAAAAAGACCTTAGTAGTAACTGGAGCAGGAGATCAACAATCTGCTGCTTTAGGCGTAGGAGTAGTATCTCCCGGTGAAATTAATTGCACAACAGGGACAGGGAGTTTTATTCTGGCTTATTTATCGCAACCAAAATTCGACCCCGAGAAGCGTGTTTTATGTAGTTGTCATGCAGTTCCTGGTACATGGGTACAAGAGGCTAGTATATTTACAACTGGAGCAGTACTCAGATGGTTTCGAGATCAATTAGGACAAGCAGAATGCATGGCTGCTCAAGAAGGTCAAGATCCTTATGATTTAATTTCCGCTGAAGCAGAGAAATCATCGATTGGAGCAAATGGAATACTCCTCATTCCCCATTTCGTTGGTTCTGGAGCACCTCATTGGAATCCACATGCAAAAGGTATCATTTTTGGTCTAGCTTTAGGTCATGAGCGTAAAGATCTTTATAGGGCTGTACTCGAGGGTGTGGCTTATGAAATAAGAAAAAATATCGAAGTCTTTAAAGAATTAGGAATTGAACCAAAAGAATTATTGTTAACTGGTGGAGGATCTCGTTCGGATTTTTGGAATCAGATTTATGCTGACGTGTTAGGAATTACATGTGTTCGAAATGTCATAGAAGAATCAACGTCTTTAGGTGCAGCAATACTAGCAGCATCAGGAGCAGGTATTTTTTCAGATATTGCAAAAGCCGCCGAAAGCTTATGTAAAGTAGATAAAAAATGGCTTCCTAACAATAATCAACACAAAATATATGAGAAATTCTATAAATTCTCTTATGAAATATATAATTTTATGAATAGTAAAAATATATACAAAAAATTTGATGATATAATTTTACATGAAGAATCTGAATAAAATTAGAATTTTCCTCATAATACTCAATTTTATATATTTTAAATGTTATTTTTTCTATAATCAAAATAACTTGGTATTATATGAAGGAAAATTCCTTTTTTAATACCAAAAACAGCAGAGAAGTAAAAGCAAATAGTGCAAATGAACATAATACAATAAAAATTTGAAATGTGAAAAAAATGGAATATAATTCTACAAGTGTAGTTAAAGAATTTAGTAAAAATCAAAAAATGGTAGCTTTAGTATTTTACATTTTGATTGTTAGTGCTAGTTTAATTACTCTATTAGGTGTTGTGTGGACTCTAGCGGATATATTTATCGGAACCACTGGAAAATTTGAGTTATTTTTATCTCTAAACTTAGGATATCAAATAGCTATTATTGGTGGACTTTTAGCAGGATTATTCTTCATATTAATTTTCTTTTTTGGGTTATTTAAAAGGACTTCGAAGTCATTGATAGACTTTATTTATAAAAAGATAGAACTTGAGGAAAAATATAAAAATCGTATTGATGTGAAAATCGCAGTAGCAGGATTATTAATCAGTTTAATAGGTATAATTGTTGGTGTTATTTTTGCAATTATTCTAGAGATTTTTAGTGTTTCCGCCGGAGATTCCACTAGTCTTCTGAGTATTTTTGGAAGTACAGGACCTTGGGTATTATTTATTGGAGCTGGAATATTTTTATGCGTTGGCGTCGCTCTCTTTATGATTTACTTTTGGAAGAATGGGAAATTTCTTATATTAAGATTAATTGGTGCCATAGAGAAGGAGAAAAAGGATTAAAAGTCTTAAAAAAGAAGATTAAAAAAATTATCCTCTATTTTTTTTGATTAAATCAGAAATTTTAGGCTCTTATCTTTTTTTTAAGTAAAACTATTCTCTAATAAATTCAAATCTTAAATTTAATTGATTAAATCACGCCGATTTTTGAATATGGCAATTAAAGTAGGAACTGTTTTTAATTACTTACAATTACCCAATGTTTCTAAATTCGCGTTTGTTATTAATAAAAGACAAGATGGTACTTTTATACAAAAAGGATTATTTGTATATACAAAATCTAGTGAAGGATTTTTAATTGGTATTATTGAAGAGATTGTCTTATTAAATGAATACTTTACTGATGCTCTCACAATTAAAGCTTTTAATAATAACGATAATCCTAATATCCTTAAAGGACTTTTTCCTAGCGAGGATTTTGAATTTGCAATTGCAGTAGTAAAATGTCTAGGATTAATTAAGTTTAGGGATAAAGATATGAAAGAAATCGAAAGAGTTCAACGAATGAGTTATCCTGCGAGTCCTGGAAAAGGTGTGTATATCGTAGAGGAAGATATTCTTAATAAATTCTTAGGGTTCGATATTAAATTTGGTCTAAATTTAGGACAAGTCAAGGTAACAAATTCTGAAGCATTAATTAATATGAATAGATTACTTAATAAACATTTTGCAATTCTTTCAATTTCAGGAGGCGGCAAGAGTTACCTTACATCAGTGCTTATTGAAGAGTTATTAACAAGAAATAAGGATTTTGGAACACCTTCTATAATATTATTGGATGTACATGGAGAATATTTGTATTTAAAAGATATTCCTGAGTTTAAAGATAAAGTTAAAATTCAAGATATCTCATATTTTCAAATCGGAATACCTAAATTATCCGCTTATTCTTTCAAAAAATATCAAGAACAAATTTCAACTGTTCAATTAAGAGAACTTTCTAAATATATAAAAAAATTAAGAAAAGAAAGAATAAAGAAAAACCAATATACATTGAATGATATTATTGAAGAGATAGAAAATGAATCTGATGGAAACAAGAGTACAAAACAAGCTTTAATAGGGTGGCTCTCAGAATTAGAAAGATTGTTTCTTTTTGGATCTCAAGAGAACCCATCATTAGATAAAGTAGTGAACAATCAAGAAATCACTATTTTTAACTTTCAGAAAGAAATAAGTATAAGAAAAAAACAAATTATTGTTGATTATATTTGTTATCGTCTTTTTGATCTTCGAAGAAAAAATAATATTCCCCCTTTTTTGCTTGTTGTAGAGGAGGCTCATCAATTTTGCCCAGAGGCTGCCCATTCCAAAGCACTCTCCAAACCAATTATAGAAATGCTTGCTCGAGAAGGGAGAAAATTTATGGCTTGCTTATGTTTAATTAGTCAGAGACCAAAAAAGTTAAGTACGACAGCATTGTCTCAATGTAATTCTAAATTAGTTTTAAATATCAAAAATCCATATGATTTAAAACATCTTATGGACAGTTCAGAAGCTATAACTAAAGAATATGCCAGTATGATTTCTAGTTTAGGCGTTGGAGAGATGCTATTAATGGGAAATGCGGTAAATTATCCTGTGTTCATTGATGTGAGAAAGAGAAGATACAAATCTAAATCTGAAGAGATCTCTCTTGCCCAATTCTGTTTAAACTGGCAAAAAAAAGAATTAAAATAAATCTGTAACTAAGCCTTCTCTTAGAGCTTGATTATGTTTATTAAGAACCAGCATTTTCTTGTTTTTCGAAACGCGGAATACATTAATTATTGCCATACTCTCCAGCTTCATAAATAGTTCTTCTAACACCAATGAATTTACAAAAGGAAATTCCTTTTTGAGAAGTTCCTCAAGCCTTTTATCTAAAATTTCTCCTTTATTTTTGATTAAAAGATCGATTACAGAATTTAAAACTGGTTTTTCATTCCATCTATGACTCTCTATTTTATTTCACCTTATATAATAAAACTTAAAAAATAGAAATATAATTTGTAGAATGTCTTTCTTCTAATTAATTTTTGGAATTTTACACAAACAATCTATCTTCTTTAGATTCCTCTATTCTTCTACTTTTCAGTTTTTCACCAAATTTTTCATACCATTCGATAACTTCCTTCGTTAGTGTAGGATTAAGGTCTTTTCTTGCTTCTTTAAAATGCTCTAATGATACTTTTCTCGCTCTTATATTTTCTCTTAAAGCAATCATTGCAGCCTCGCGGCACCATGTTTCAATATCTGCACCAGAAAAACCATCTATTGTATCATTTAAATCTTCTAATTTAATATTGTTTGTTAAAGGCATTTCTTTTGTGAATATTTTTAAAATTTCAAGCCTCCCCTTTTCATCTGGCAGTGGAACTAGTAATATTCGATCAATCCTACCAGGTCTTATTAATGCTGGATCCAAGATATCAGGACGATTTGTAGCCGCGATCACTACGATATCTTTCATCACTTCTAGACCATCTAACTCTGTTAATAATTGAGATAACACTTTTTCTGTTACACCAGAATCAGATGTATGCCTACCTCTACTTGGTGCAATCGAGTCAAATTCATCAAAGAAGATAATACAAGGAGATGCCATTTTCGCTTTACGAAATATTTCTCTTATTGCCTTTTCTGATTCTCCTACCCATTTTGATAAGAGTTCTGGACCTTTAATTGAGATAAAATTTGCCTTGCTTTCAGTTGCTACAGCTCTTGCTAATAATGTCTTACCACATCCAGGAGGTCCATAAAGTAGAATTCCTTTTGGAGGAGTAATTCCCATTCGAATAAAAATAGTTGGATGTGATAATGGCCATTCCACAGCTTCAACTAATTTTTGTTTTAAGTCATCAAGGCCACCCACTTGTTCCCATGGAACATTTGGAACTTCTACAAATACTTCTCTAATTCCAGAAGGCAAAACTTCTTTTAAAGCTTCCTCGAAATCTTCTTTTGTGACTTCTATTTGTTCTAATAATTCTGGATCAATCATTTCTGATTCCAAGTTAATTTTAGGTAAATAACGTCGTAATGCTGACATTGCGGCTTCACGACATACTGCAGAAATATCTGCTCCTACAAATCCATGAGTTATTTGGGAAAATTCTTTCAATGAAATTTTCTTATCAAGTGGCATATTTCGCGTGTGTATTTGAAATACTTCTCTCCTACCTTTTTCATTCGGTACTTTTATCTCAATCTCACGATCAAATCTTCCCGGGCGTCTTAAGGCAGGATCTAAGCTATTTGGTCTATTAGTTGCACCTATTACAATAACTTTACCTCTCCCATGTAATCCATCCATTAAAGCTAATAATTGAGCAACAACTCTACGTTCTACTTCTCCTGTGACCGTTTCTCTTTTTGGTGCTATTGCATCAATTTCATCAATAAAAATAATAGCCGGACTTTTTTCTTCTGCTTCAATGAAGAGTTTTCTCAATTTTTTTTCTGATTCTCCATAAAATTTACTCATGATTTCTGGTCCATTTATTGAAATGAAATGGGCTTCACTTTCATTTGCTACAGCTTTAGCTAATAATGTTTTTCCGCATCCAGGTGGTCCTCTTAATAAAACTCCTTTTGGAGGATCAATTCCTAAACGCTTGAATAGAGATGGATGTCTTAATGGTAATTCTACCATTTCTCTAACACGTTGAATCTCTTTATCTAAACCACCAACATCTTCATAAGATATATATTTAATCCCTGGTTCTGTTTCTTCGGTGATTCTATCACTTATATTAAGTAAAGTATCTTGTTTTATAATACAAACCCCGTTGGGTCTCAGATTTATTACTTTAAAAGTAATTTCTCGGCTAATTCCGATGGATATGAAAATGTAATCATCGAGTGTTATCGGATAGTTATTCAATTTCCTTTTTACAAAACTTTCAAATCTAGGATTATTTTTAAGCGGAAAATTTGATGGAGCTAATACAACATTTTGAGCAACTTCAGCTTTTACTTTTCGAATTTCAATAGTATCATCAATTCTTGTTCCTGTATTTTTTTGTAATCTAGAATCCACTCGTACAATCCCCAGTCCATTATCCTGAGGATAACTTGGCCATGCGATTCCAGCACTCTCTTTTTTACCATTTACAGCAATGACATCACCCGTCTGAATTTTAAGCTTTTCCATAGTTTTAGGATCAATCCTTATGATATTACGCCCAATGTCTCTTTTTTTAGCCTTTTGAACTCTTAAAGTTACACTAGGTATATCATCCTCCTTCTCCTTACTATTATTACCTTTCGATGACATGATATCTCGATTTCAAAATAATTTTATTATTCTAATATTAAGAAATTATAATTTCGTAAAAATTTTTGCTTTTTTTTTTTCATAAGAGACCCTTATTTTATTTAATAAAATCATCTAAAGAGACTTGAACTTTAGCATCATTTAATTTTCTAAGTCTATCTAAAGCACTATCTACCCTTTGCCGTGAAAAATTATGTTCCTCTATTAATAACGCTTCTAATTTTTCAAAATCGATCTTTTTTGGCTTTGGTATCTTATAATCTTTTTTTACGTCAGGATTAAGAAAAATATCTTTAATCTGATCGATTATGTCTAAATCAATAAAAACTTCTTTTCCACCTACCTTTACTTCATTTTTTATAATGTTTTCTAAGGAATCATATTTTTTTATCAAATCTAATGCTATTTTTTGACCAATACCTTTAATCCCTGGAAAAAAATCAGTTCCAATCATTATACCCATTTCAATAAGCTGTTCCCGAGTTATTCCAAGATTATCTAAGAATTTATTTAATGATACATATTCAATATCCAAAGTGACACTTGTATCTTTTACTTTTCTACTTCGACTAATAGCAAAATTTCTTATCAATCTTTCTCCTCCAAATAACAAAGTATCATAATCCTGAGAAGCACATGCCCATGCATCTCCTTTCTCAACAATAAAAGCTGATTGAGCCTCTCCTTCGGAAGTAGCTTGAATTATTGGAACCCCCATGTACTCAATTAATTTTTTACTCTCCTCAATCATCCCAGAATCCAGAGTAGAAGTAAATTGGGCAAATTTTTTTGCTTCTTTATAATCTTCTGCGTCTAGAGCTTTAATCATTTTTACTTTTGCTTCTTCTTTTACTTTTCTTCTTTCTCTTATTGTTTCTAATTTTAACTCAGAGGAAATACCATCAAAAACATAAATGGGTTTGATCTTATGTTCTAAAAAGTTAATTGTTCTATAGAAAAGCCCTGAAAGATGTGATGTTACATTTCCTTGATAATCTTTTAAAGGTGTTCCATCTCTCTGCCTTATTATTGCTAAAAATTGATATATTGTGTTGAAAGCATCTATGGCTATACTTTTTTTAAAAAGATTTTCAAATGTGATAGTTTTTTTGACTTCATTTACTAATTCATTTATTTTAACGCCCATGTCTGTATTCTTACCTTTTTATTCAACTTCGATATATATTTATGTTACAACTTATATAATTTCCACTATATTATTTTTTAGGTCGTCTTCTTAATTTTAATCCACAAATTTCGCAGATTTTGTTAAGATCTTCAGCTTTATGAATATTTTTACAGTTAGGACAATATACTTCCCAGGTTATCTTAGATTCAATCCCATCTTTAAATAATGGAGAAAAGGGAATCTTTAACTCAGAGCATACATTCTCAATAGAATAATCATTAGAATACATCTTCACTTTTTTATTGGATTTTTCAATTAATTCTATAGTTAATGCTATTAATTCTTTGTCAGCATCTGATAAAGCCTTGAAATCTCCTGTTTTTTTTGATATATCTTTTATCTTGTTTATATATTTATTTTCAGGAAATTTTATCTTTAATTTATTTGTCTCAATCGCGACATTTATCTTATTTATTATATTTCTATTTTTTTCTACATATCTACGATCTTTTACTTCCTCAATGATAGAGGGTGTAGTATAAATAAATCCTTCAATTAAATTAAAATCAATTCCTGTTAGAAAAATATTAGTATCAAAAATATAAATTGTAACTTTTTTTTTCATATCACTATTCTTCGGCGATGTACTATAAGAAATAATTTTATTAATTTTCTACTTCAATATTATACTTCAGGAGAATCATCAATAGGGACTCTTCTTACTGTACCAATGATTTTTTTTCTTAAACGAGTGTAATAACTTCCCCTAAATCGAATAAATTCATTTTGAGATTTTGCTTTACGAATTCTAATTTTAGTATTAGGTGCAATTCTCTTAATGATTTGCTGTCCATCTATAACAATTTTAGCATCTAACCTAGGCCTTAAAAGCTGAACCTCGATTTCAGCATCAATAGGTACTATTATTGGTTTTAAACCAGATCCTGCAAAACTGTTTAGGGGAGTGATTTGCATAGATTCTATATTTGGATTTATAATTGCTCCACCTGCACTTAAATTATATGCTGTAGATCCTGTAGGAGTTGAAATAATTATTCCATCTAAATAACTACGATTCAGAAAAATACCATCTATTCTAATAGATATCTGTAGAACTTTTGAACTTTTAGAAGACACAATTAAGACTTCATTTAATGCATTGCTTAACTTGATTTCTCCGGAATTTTTCACAATAAATGCTGTTATTTTGGAACACACTTCTAATGTATATTCACCATTTATAACCCTAGATAAATCTCTGAAAATCATTCTTCCATTAGATTCATCTAAAAAACCAATAGAACCAATATTTACCCCCAAAATAGGAGGAGGATTTTGTTGAGATAAACCATTAGCAACTCTTAAAATTGAACCATCTCCGCCAACAATTATAATGAATTTTATGTTCTCCGCGGTCATTTCACCTAAATCCATACCATTATGAGGAAAAATCTTTGGAGCAATTCTTGTTTCTAAATAAACTATTTCACCTTTTTGAACTAAAAACTCAAAAATTCTCCTTGTCAATTTAATGGCTTTTACTGAATCCAGCCTACAAGCTAAAGCAATTGGTTTTTTTTCCATTTCTCTCGGATTTTCTATTCAAATGCTCTAAAAAAATAATGGATAATTAAATAAATGTTTAGTTTGTATTACTAAATTAATTGCTGAAAACTCTATTTATAAGTGTTTTTCCTGCCAAACCCCAATACTCTAATTGAGCAGTTGAGATTTTATTAGGATCCGCTTGAAGTTCTCTTAACTTATTCTTTAAATCTTCATCTTGAGGCCAATCAACATCAATCGATTCATATGTCTCTAAATCCATAATATTAATTGAATTGTCCTCAATATAATTAATCTGAGCAGTACCTTTAGTGATCTCGGGAATCTCCACCATATGACCACTTGGGATGGTTAAAGAGCGTTTATTGTTGTCAAACAGGCCTACACAAACAACTCTAACTTTAGCATGACCATGTTTTCCACTTTTCGATCGCTCGGTGCTCTTAATAATGCATGGTTCTTCATCCACCATTATATATTGCCCCGTTTTTAATTTTTGAATCTCTGTTCTTCTAATAGACAATTTCTAATACACCTTAGTTTGTTTATTCTTATCCAAAATTTTTTAATTTTGACATTTCTTTTAATTTATAATATATTATATTTATTCAAAAAAAAATATTAGTTTTTAAGAACTAATTCAACTACATTAAAAAAATTTAAAATTGGGATGTAATGGTTTTAGAGAAATTAGGAAGATCATTAGATACAGCAATAAGAAAGATCAGACGGCTTCCATCAGTAGATAAATACGCAATCGATGGTCTTATTCAAGAATTACAACGTGCACTTTTATCAAGCGACGTACGCGTTGAACTTGTATTCGAGATGACTGAAAATATCAGAAAGGAGGCTATGAATACTAAACTCCAGAAAGCGAGACGGAGAGATTTTGTGATTAAATTAGTACACGATGAACTCATCAAACTTTTAGGTGGGAAACCAGCTCCAATAAGAATAAAACCAGGTAAAAAGAATATAATTTTACTTGTTGGTATCCAAGGTTCAGGAAAGACTACTACAATTGCAAAATTAGCAAAATATTATAAAAGCAAAGGTTATAACGTTGGAGCATTAACAACTGATACATGGCGTCCGGGAGCTTATGAACAATTAGTACAATTATCAGAACAAGTAGGAATAAAATGTTATGGAAACCCTAATGAAAAAAATGCTGTTAAAATTGCAATTCAAGAGACGAAAAAAGCAATAAATGATGGAAATGACATTATAATTACAGATACTGCTGGTAGACACAAAGAAGAAAAAGAATTAATGAAAGAAATGGCTATTCTTGAGCAAAAATTAAAACCCAATGAAATTATCCTAGTAATTGACGGAACTTTAGGTCAACAAGCATATAATCAAGCAGAAGCATTTGCTCAGACGACTAATCTAGGATCAATTATTGTTACTAAATTAGATGGGACTGCCAAGGGTGGCGGGGCTTTATCAGCTTGCTCTGCTGCGAATATAGGAATACGATTTATTGGTATTGGGGAAAAAATAGATGATTTTGAAGAATTTGAGGCGTCTAAATTTGTAGGAACCTTACTTGGAATACCAGATATCGAATCTTTAGTTCAAAAAGTACAAGAAGCTGAAGTTGATGTTGAACCAGAGATGGTTAAAAGGATGATGCATGGTAAATTTACACTTGATGATCTCTACCTCC
>JABXKB010000409.1 GCA_013375485.1 Promethearchaeota archaeon
TATCCTTTAATGGTAATTCTGTTAAATTTAATTCATCCTTAGCAATCATTTCTGCAATTTCTTGGGGTGTCCGATTTGTGTGTAGAATAGCATTGCCAATATGGATAGCAGCTCCAATACCAAGACGATTCCCCTTTTTAATATTATCTACAACAATATTAGGAAGTGGAACATCAAATTCATCCATATCATCTATCCCTAGCAATCTACAAACAGTTCTTTCTATTGTTGTAGTAGTATGGTGATCAATAAATTTCTGAGTCTCAAACGCTATTTTTTTTGCTGTTTCTCTAGCTTTCCTTACTACTGAAAAATCTAAATTCAATTTACTTTCCGATTGTTTTCCAATTTCAGTCATTCTTTTCACAATTTCAAAATTTTATATTAAACTTATATCAATATTGTAAATTAATTATCTATTCCAAGATCAAACACGGGAACATTAAGATTTTTTTTCATTAAATTTAAAAAGGTGTTCTTATCGAATCTATATCCCAATGGAGAAGTAGGGTTTAAAGTAACAGCAATAACTTTTATAGAATTTAAAACTTTTATAATTCCACCTTTTTTTTGGAATTTCTTCTTTATCTTTTTACTTAAAAAAAGTTTGGTAGCATCTTCCACTAAAATTGTAATTTCTTTATATTTATCAGTAAAACTCATTAAGTCTTCTATTGATTTATCGGTGAGCGCTCCTTTTATTATAATATATTTTGAATTTTCATCAAGTTTATCAGCAATATCTCGCGCTGAATCTAATGGGGTTAGAACGTCTAATAATTTTATCGAGTTTTTACTATCTATTATTCCTACTTTTGATTTTTTTAGTATCTCTTGTGCGATTTCTATTATTTGTTGATCTCCTTCGCTTTCCAAATTTAGTAATTCAATTGTATGAATTGTTAAATTGATGACATTTTGCATATCTTCTGACACTGAAGCTCCTGTAGAAAGGATTGTAGCATCAGAAATAATAGGAGTTGCATATGATCTCCTATCAAAGGCACCATCAATTAATATCAAATCACATCCTAAATTTTTTAAATCTAAACATATTTCTTGTAAATATTTGTTTATTGATGGGCCTGCTAATTCAATCAGACCATCACTCAATGCCTTTAATATTAAAATTTCTCCTAATGGAGTGTTAAATTCTGTTTTCTTTAATATTTCCATTTTGACTTCACTAGCTTCATAACTCTGTCTAGCTGTTGCTACAATCGTACCCGTTTTAATAAATATTCGAGGTTTCGGTAGCTGTGTAATTACATCATATTTCTCTCCATCTCTTCCTATAGATGTTAGACCAAGTTTATAACCTTCTAAATTCTTTATTATATAATTTAGTGTAGTGGTTTTACTCACATTTTTCGCAAGACCAATAATTGAAATAATTTTACACTTATTGATTTCATTCAAAAAATTAGTCATGAAGTCCATTTTCTCGCTAAAAAGTGATGTGATTCTGATAGTAAGTGAAATAAATCTTAATTATATAAATTTTAGATATTGTTTAAAATTAGACTTAATCTATTTTTTCAATCAATTTCAATTCCAAAAAGAATTTTTTGAGATTAAGCTTGATTTAAAAGGGAAGCAATATAATCCCATTTCTTATTAATTTTATCGGATGTGCGTAACCGGTTAAATATTTTATATTCAAAAGCGCCAATTAGGTTGTACATATGTTTTACTTCCTTATATATATGTTGTTCTTCAAATTTTATAGTGTAGTTCTCAATTTTATTGAAAGTCCATAAGTTTTCATTGATCTCTATTCCAAGTTTTTTAGATTTTATAAAGTCTTCTAAATCTTGAGTAATCATACCAGCCCAAAACTTCGCCATTTCCATAGAATAATAGAGTCCGGAAGAACCAAATGGGTTTATAAATCCGGCGCTATCTCCCAATATAACTACACCAGGATTAGGAACGAATTTTTCAGCTATTTTCGCGTTAGGTAAAGAAGTAATTTCTTCATAATCAATATTACAATTCTTAAAAAAAACGCTAAATCCAGGATAATTTTCTTTTATTTCATTCCAAACTCTTAAGATCTCCTCATTATCGGGTATCATCACAGTTTTCATATTGGGAACTTGAGCCATTCTTAACATTAACCCTACTTCCGCCCTTCTATTTTCTAAAGGAAAGAAGTATGCCACACAAGGAGGAAACTCGCGTGAGTAATTTAGATCTCCGTTTCCTAATAAGAAGAATTCTAAGTCAGGATTTTCTTTAATATTAAAATTTGCGTTACTAATAAGACATTTTATTATCGGACAATTCATTTTTGTATAATCTATTCCATATCTTTTACCAATAACTCCTTCAAACCCGCTACAATCTAGTACTGCATTACCTAATACTTCATGAATTTGACCATCCATATTTTTATACTTTACGCCGATCGTTATTCCATGCTTTTCAATTGGCTCAATAACAGTGGAGTTAAACAACAATTTTACACCTAAAGCGTTCGCAACTTCAGTGAATCGATCAATAAATTTTCTCCATTCAAAGAAATAATGATCTTCTTTACGATATGTAGTAGTAATCTGCAAATCATTAGGTGAGTGCCATACCCTCCCACCGTTCGATTTGAATCCTATGGACGGTAGATATCCCTCCCCTAATATTTCATCGACGATAGGCATATTAGCCATTCCTTCACCACGTGGTTTTGGCCCTGCGAGTCCTCCCCTTTCTAATATTATTGATGTCAAACCAAGTCTTGCTGCTGTAATTCCTGCAGTTAATCCCGCTGGACCAGCTCCAACAATAACAAAGTTATAAAAATTAGAGTTTTCAATATCCATGTTTTAAAAGTAAGGATTTAATTAATTAATTTTTTTCTCTCATACAAAATTATTATTATTATTTTTTTCAATGAGTTCTTTAGCACGAGTTAATTCTTTAGGTGTTGAGTCAGACAAATTTTAATCCTTATATTGTTTGATTTTGGGCAAAGTTTGTTATTTCAAATAATATTAAAGATTAGGAACAATATAAGGATATTTGATATGAGGAATTTTTACATACTGGAATTGTTCCTTCTTAACCTTCTCTTTAAATCTGCTGGTTCAATAGTCACTTTTTGACCACTTAATAAAGCACT
>JABXKB010000410.1 GCA_013375485.1 Promethearchaeota archaeon
GTTTGAATGTATATGGATTTACACTTGCAGGTGCTAACATAGTTTTAGTGGGTCATAATGAGTATATAGCATGGGGGTTTACAAATACAAATTATGATGTTATGGATTGGTATTATTATGAAGAAACAGATGCAGATCATTATAATTATAATGGTGTGGAAACAGAATATACAACTAGAACTTATACGATTAATGTAAAAGGTCAAGGATCCCAAACGTTCATAGTTAAAGATACTGTACATGGTCCTATTCTTAGTGATTTTTTGGGGAGTGCTGTTCCTGACTCTTTAGATACAGAAAAAATAGTTTTAGCACCTAAATGGACTGGAAATAATATAACGTTGGAATTTTTAGCGATATATGGATATAACCATGCAAAAAATAGAGCAGAATTTAATCAATCTTCAAGGAATTTTCATTGTCCTGCTCAAAACCATGTATACGCTGATGTACACGGGACCATTGCCATGAGACCCACTGGATTGGTACCAATAAGAGATGATAGTTTAATTTCACCAGGCTATTTAGGTAACGGAACATTACCATATAATGGATCGAAGGGTGAAGGAGAATGGATTGGTTATATTCCATTTGAAGAATTACCACATACAGAAAATTCATCTCAACATTATATCCAATCAGCAAATCAAATAGTTGTTGGTCCTGAGTATAAAAAATATTCACTTCAAAATAGTTATAATACCGGTTATCGGGGGAGAAGAATCAATGAATTACTAAATAATTCTGCAGATGGAACAGTCGGTGTAGAGAAAATGAAAGAAATACAATATGATACCAAATCGACACCAGCAAGAGCTTTTATTCCTTATCTTATTGATGCAATTGAAGTACTACCCTCTTCTCAAAAAACTGCTATAGTTATTGATATTTTAACTCAATTGAAGAATTGGAATTATGATATGGATAAAGATTTAGCTGCACCAACAATTTACCGTAAATGGCGTGATTATTATGAAGATTATACTTTTGATGATGAACTTGAAGCCGTTGGAGCCCCTATGAGCCCACAATTAAATGTATTAGAAAGGTTAACACGAGATGAACCAAACTCGAAATGGTTTGATGATATCGATACACTTGAAATAGAAAATAGAACTGATATAATTATTAAAGCATTAGATTCTACAATAGAATCTCTTTTAGAATTCTATAGTACAAGTGATGTTGTTTCATGGAGATGGGGCGAGATGCATCAGCTTCTTTTTCCTCATTTACTTCCTTTTGATAGTTTTGACAGAGGACCATATGAAGGAGATGGAGAAGGAAACACAGTTAATCCTTCAGGAGTGAGTATCAGAAGTGGAATAGGTTATGCTCGAAGTGGTCCATCTGAAAGATTCATAGTAGATTTTAGTAATTTACAAAATTCTTGGAGTGTAATCCCTTCTGGACAAAGAGCCATATCAAATTCTAAACATTATTCTGATCAACTCGAGGAATTGTTTTTACAAGGTAAATATCATCAACAATACTTCTACGATACTACAGAAGATTTTCCAGAAAACCATATTGAATCTCAGATAAGTTTTATTGATAAACAAGACCCTGAATTTCTAATTATTCTGACAACATCTTTGATAATAGGATTTTCTGCGGGTATAATATTTGCTATAGCTGGGTATTACAAAAGGGATCTAATTCGTTCGAAATGTAAGAATTTAAAACAGAAACTAAGAGGTGAAAAGAATTAAGATTAAAAAACCAGAATTCAATTTGAATCCTGAAACAAGAAACATGTTAATTTCCTTTATAATTACAGGACTTCTTACATTTGCTCTAACTTACGCTGAAATCTGGCAATTAATCATAATTCCTGGTATTATAGGAGGATTGTTCAATAAAACTATGCGACGAGGGATATATTGTGGTGTTCTTGGTGTTTCACTAGTATGGATTTTTTATTTGATATGTCTAATAGCAGTAAAGAATTTTTATACAAATTTGGATCAATTTGCGGGATTAATCTTTGGCGGTTTAGGCTATGGTTCGGTTATTCTTCTCTTGATAATACTATTTGGGATTTTATTTGGAGCTTTAGGCGGAGCAATCGGGAGTGGAATTATGATATTAATAATGCCTCGCTTTGAAAAATCCTCAGATATAGCTTTCAAACCAAAAGAAACAGCAGGTAATTCAAATCAATAATTTTTTTATTTTTTTATTCTTGTTTTTAAACCCAAAAAATTAAGAATTTATTTACATAAAAGTAATATAAAATGATTAAATTAAGAATTTTCAATGGTGGAATAAAAATCAATGGATCATAATAATAATTTAAAGAATGAAATTAAGAAAATAGAAGAAGCTGCGAAAAAGAAGGAAAATTATATTAAAGACAGGATTTGTGGGGAACTTGACCCTAAAATTAATGAATTTCAGGCAAAATTAAACACTATTCGCAATGAATTTAACCAAATCAATAAGGCACTCGAAGAACTGGAGATAAAGCAGAAAGAGTTAAAAAAAAGGAAGAGGGAGTTGATTATTGCTGCACAACCTTTAAAGAAAGATCTAAAAAATATGAATGAAGAAAAACTCAAAATCTTAGAAAAGGAACTAAAGGCAATTACTAAAGAAAAGATTGTTAAAAAGAAAGCTATTAAATAATAAATTAAAGAAATGATACAAATTTTTTTACTTTTTTTTTTTGAATCTGTTTATTTTGGATTTTTTTTTATTAATTAAATCCACAATTTTGTAGATTCTTTTTGCATAAAAATAATCCTTTATATGTAATTTTAAAGTAATTTATATTTAAGGTTATTTTTTTGCATATATTGATCCATTTTTATGCAAATATTAAAAAACTAAAAGAAAGAAATTTTTTAAATTATTTAATTTTATATTGGCTTTTCAAGAAATTTACGATATAGTCCTTTACTTTATCTCGGTCAGGCAAGCTAGCAACCATACCATATATAGCAGCATCTCCATCAGAAGATTTCTCGGGATTTTTAACCACCTCATCAACAGTTTCCCGAAGATCTTTCAAGAAAGTATCAACAATTTCGGCATGATGGGGATTAACCATCATATGTAAAGCATTTGGGAATTGAATTCGATCTAAATGCCAACCTTTCTTATCCAATAGGTC
>JABXKB010000118.1 GCA_013375485.1 Promethearchaeota archaeon
AAAGTGGATTAATAAATTGTGAACTCAAAGATTCAAAAAATGGTAAATTCTTCACTCAGGTAAACAAGATTATAAATTTAACTGGTTTTAATCAAATTCAAGTTATTCGATTGATCTTTCGACCTCATTTAACAACATTGCCTGGAAGATATAATTTTACTTTAAATATTACTGGTTTCTATAATTACACTGAAAATTTTGAATTAATTTTAGGAATGGGTTATTTCATCTTAATTTTAATTTTAATTATTTTTGGGATCGGTTTGATAATTATTCTAGTGAAGAAAAACGAAGGCATAATAACAAAACCAATTTCAGTTTCTACAGAAGGTTCAATTCCTTCTGAATTAATTGAAACTCCTAGTAGTAAGATCCAATGCCCAGAGTGTAAAAAATTAATAGATGAAGGATTAGCTTTTTGTCCCGAATGTGGAAGTAGAATCCCTGAATTCTTAAGGTTTAATCCTAATTCACCAAGAGTATTATGACTAAGGAAGTAATAAAATTTTTATAAATATATTATGTATTCCTATTTAGTTAAGTTATTAAAAGAGGCTTGACCGACATGAGTTACAGGTTTTACGAGTTGAATCATTCAAAGCGCCACACATTTGGCAAATAATTTTCTGTGATTTTTTAAGTTGAATTTCTGCTTCTTTTTCTGCTTTAAATTTAGTCATTTTTTCAGCTACTTCTCTTGCTTCTTTTTCTCTTGCCTCTCTTTCGGCCTTTTCCTTAGCTTCCATTTCAATTTTTTCTCTTGCCTCTCTTTCAGCTCTTTCCTTAGCTTCCCTCTCAACTTTCTGTCTAGCCTCTCTTTCGGCTCTTTCTCTGGCTTTCTTTTCAACCCATTCTCTCATTTCCCTTTCTGCTTTTTCTTTCTCCTCTTTTTCTTTAGCTTCTCTTTCATTAGCTTCCTTTTCTTCTTTTTCAATTTCCTTTTTTTCTTTTCTTTCTTCGATTTTAACTTTAGCTTTTTCTTTAGTCTCCCCTACTTTTTCTTTTACTTTTGTAGCAAATTTACCTAAGCTTTGTTTACTACTGCTTAATTTTCCCTTTAATTTTTTTTTAAAAGTTCTTTCAATAGGTTTTTCTAAATCTTCTGAATTATTAGTTGTTTCATTATCTTTATTAACTTCGTTCATTTAAACTTCCATTATTTAATTAGTTTTATTAGATAAGATTAATATCACCTAGATTAATATTTTATTTTTATGATCATGATTAGCCATTGATAAGTTAGAGTGTAGAAATATCATTAAAAGAAAGTAAGGAGCCTAAAAAGTATGAATTTTGATATTAAAAAGGACTTTAACGGTGTGGTTTCCGTAATTGGAGCAAGTGAAATAGATAAAGACACAGAAAAAAAAACATTTGAAATTGGAAGATTACTTGCTCAAAATAAATTTATTGTCGCATGTGGTGGATTATCAGGTGTAATGGAAGCTGTTTGTAAGGGTGTGAAAGAAGAAAATGGATTAACAATTGGAATAATACCTCATACAGAGAAATCAGCAGCAAACAAATACGTTGATATTGTAATTCCTTGTCCATTTTCCCAAGCAAGGAATATTGTTGTTGTTCTCAGTGGTGATGCATGTTTAGCTATAAGTGGTAAAGCAGGGACATTATCAGAAATTTGTTTTGCATGGATTTATCAAAAACCAATTATAGCTTTATCTAGTGTTAAAGGGTGGTCATCAAAAATAGCTAATCAAAAATTAGATGATAGAAGATATGATAAGATCTATGGCGTTGAGACTCCTCAAGAAGCAATTTCTAAATTAAAAGAATTGCTAGAAATACAATAAGTCTAAGCATTTAACTCAGAGAATACATAAATCGGAAATATCAAACTACCTTTGAATAAAAGTAAGAAATACAAAATCTAAAATAGTATGATATAATTTTATATTTTACAAAAAGAATATATTTAAATTGATATTACTTTTATAATTTTAAAGGTGAAATTTATCTTTGGAAAAGAATCTTAAGCAATCAATATTATACTTGAAAAAAAAAGAACCAGAGTTAGCGGTATCCGTAAATAAGGTTTTATTCACTGGCCTTGACGATGCAGGCAAAACAAGCATTATTTTATCACTTCAAAGAGAATTTTCTAAAATTGCAATCTTATCCCCCACAAGAGGGGCACAACGAAGAATCTTCAATTTTTTGGGTAAAGAAATCTCAGAATGGGATTTAGGGGGACAATTAGCATATCGTATTGCCTATTTGAAAAATCCTGACAAATATTTTGAAGGAACTGAAATCGCTATCTATGTGATTGATATCCAAAACAAACCAAGACTACCTGAAGCTATAAGTTATTTTAAAGATGTAATAGTGCAGTTTAAAGATCTAGAAATTGAGCCTCCGATATATGTATTATTTCATAAATTCGATCCCGCTTTAAGAAGAAGTGCCCAAAATGAAATGGAAGCGTTAATTATAGATTTAAAAGATAAATTAAAATCAACTAAATATAAAGAAATATATTATTATGAAACTTCTATTTATAATTTTGGCTCAATCATTACAGCTATGTCTGAAATTCTTTTAAACTTATATCCAAAATCAGAATTAATAGAAAAAACAATATACGAATTTGCTAAGAAAGTTGAATCCGATGGAGTTGTGATCATTGATGATAATTCACTTATAATTGGATCGTACTATAAAGATGATGAGACCAAGCATCTACTGACCGCATCGACGCCCTATTTCTTAACTCTTCATGATTCCTTCCAATTCACTAATCCTGTAGAAGAACAATTTGAAAACAGGATGATAATTCAAAGGTTTGGCAAAAATTTCATATTTAAACAAATTACATTAAAGAAGGAGTCCGCACCATATTATTTGATCCTCCTTAAAGAAGATCCGGTTTTTCATAAGGAAGACCTTGAATCTTTCGTAAATTTATTAAAAGAGATTCTTTATAAATAGATGAATTATATTAAATTTAATTCTTTTTAAAAATATTTTATGTTCATTTCATTATTACTAATATTAATAAAATTAGATTTTTATTTGTACTTTATAATATAAAAACTAAAATACTAAAAATATGTGATTTAACTTAAAAAGTCTAATTAAATAAGGAGATTCACCAAAAGATCAGAGAGTGAGTA
The DNA here is from genome assembly GCA_013375485.1 of Promethearchaeota archaeon. Taxonomy (GTDB): domain Archaea; phylum Asgardarchaeota; class Lokiarchaeia; order Sigyniarchaeales; family SOKP01; genus Loki-b32. Next base: position 3,135 of record JABXKB010000118.1, read on the forward strand.
GAATCTATTGATTATATGTCAGAATTGTGGTACTACCAATAATGAGATTAATACTCGTATTTGTAGGAATTGTGGTGCGTGGTTACCAGTTTCCTCTAAAACACATAGAGTAAGAGGTCAGAGAATTACTACAGAAAAGAAAAAAAATCAAAAAGTACCAAAAAAAAAAGAAGAAGTTGTTAAACCCAAAGAAAAATTAGAAGATGAATTAAAATTAGAAGAAATTCCAAAAGAAGTTGAGATAAATGATAAAACTGTTGAATTACAAGAGATACCTACTATGTCAAAAGAAAAAAATGAAATTCCAACTCCTGAAGATAGTAAACCAACAATTTTACAAGAAATTCCCGCTCAACCCTTTAAAGGATCAATAATCAACGTCCGAAATGGCGTCAGAAAACCCTCATCTTTACCAACTCCTCCTTTTCGCTCTACGAACGCAATTTCAGATGCTTTTTCAGAGCTTAAAAGTTCTGTATTAGAAGATCAGGAAGAAGAACAAGAAATTCCATTATCTCCAATTCCTGTAGAGAGTACCGAAACTGAAGAATCTGTTTTAAAACAAAAGCAATTAGAAAAAGATATGACAGAAGTTTTAGGGTTTCTTTCAAAAAAAATATCAGTTAAAAAATTAGAAATTCCTAAAACTAAACAAAAGGAAAAAGATGAATTAAGGGAAGAAATTCCACCTTCTAGCATGAATGAAATTTTGAATAGATTACTGACATTAGATTTAAATATTGAGGCATCAGCAATAATAAAAACAGATGGAACAATATTAGCTTCGGCAATATCGAGTAGAATTTCAGATTCTTTATTTGCGACAATTGGTATGAATCTTTCAATGATAGGAACTGATATTATAGAAGGATTAGGTGCTGGTACATTAAAAACAATTTCACTAAAAGCAACAGATGGAGTGCTAGATCTTGCTCCCATTGATAAAAATAATCCAAGTGTCAAAGATATGTTTTTAATATTATTTTCTCATCCCAAAGTAAAAAGTGGGATAATATCCTTTGCTGTTAATATAGTGAAAAAGCAATTAAAAGATTATTTAGGTATAATGAAATAAAACTTAGGTAGCAAAAAGTTTACCTCATATTCAAAATAAAGTTTTTTGTATATTTACTTTATTAATTCGAACAGTTTTGAAATACTGTAAATTATTCTGCAGTTCAAGCAAAAATGAATTTAATTCATAGATTGAAACAATGGGAATTTGATTGCTATTTATTTTAATACTGTTGTCTTCAAGGGTAACCATGACTGGTATTATTAAAAACGGTAATCTACTTTTCCAATTTATTCTATTCCCAAGGAGATTTTGAATAAGTTTACTTAAGATTTCAGGATTTTTTTTTAATGCAACAGCTCGACGACATTGTAGATTTGCTGCTTTACTTATTGAACTATACGAATCTTTACGCTTCCATTGCTTTGCATCGATAAAAAGTATAAATTTGTCATAAATTCCAATTACATCAATTTCATATTTTTTTTGAGATGTTTTAGATTTAAAATTTGATTTATCAGAAAACCGAAAATTCTTAATGGAGATGTAATTGTTTTTTGATAAAATTTCTAAAACTAGGGATTCAAAGCCACCATAATCAATAATTCCTGCAAGGTTATTTATGTCAAATCTTAAGAAATTGATAGATTCAATAATAAATGATATTTTATTAATTACCACATAATTTATATAGTTCCCTTTTCTTATTGATATAAATTCAAAGTTATTCAGGAACTCTCTTAATTCATAATTGTTGAAATTTATTAGGAAAGGGAAATTTGAGATTTCATACCAAATTTCTGTAAGGTTAGTATCCGTTTCTCCTAAAATGCGATAAATTTCATTGAAAAAATCTTTTATGGATGATTCTGAGATAGTATTAAGCACATTATTATATAATTTAATCTAATTATATAAAATAAAGAGCGAACTAAAATTCTGAATTTAAGTAGTTAATAAATTTTTTTTTAAAATCTCTTAGATTTTATTATTCAGTGTGAATATTTTAAATTTAATATATAATACACTTACAGGATAATTATGGATTTATTACCCAAAGTATTTAGAACTGAAGGAAATATTGCCGAATTTGACCCAAGTAAGATTTTTGAAAGCATTTTGAAAGAAACCGGAATGAGTGAAACAGATGCTAAACACATAACTGAATTAGTAGTAAGAAGAATTATTAGTTCTGGTATTAAATTTCTTTCTGGACCTCATATTAGAGAAATAGTTTGTTCAATACTTTCAGAACAACATTTTGAAAATGAACGTAAATTATATACCCGAATTGGAATGCCTTTAATGGATTATGAAGAAATTTTAAAAAGGGAATCTAGCAATGAATTAAAGAAGTGGATAAATCCAGAGAGAATAAATCATTGGTCAGCAAACCAATTAGCTGAAGAATACACTCATTTAAGAATACTTAACAATGAGGAATCTAAAGCTCATCTATTTGGTGATATTCATATCAATGGGTTATGTTATTTTGATCTAAGACCATTCACTCAAATTTGGGACCCTCGTTTACTTTTGATTAGTGGATTTCCTCCTATTGATTATCTAAGGGAAAAAGTTAAGCAAAAACCACCAAACACTCTCACATCAACCCTCTCTCACTTTTCTAAATGGCTTGGAATGGTTCAAGCTGAGTTTTATGGCAATCAAGGTTTTAATCTAATTACTATTTTTTTAGCTCCATATATAACAAATTTATCTGAAGAAAAAATCAAACAAGAAATTCGAAAATTGATTTATGAAATAAATCTATTACCAATAATTACTGGACGTGAAATTCCATCGATATCACTATCTTCAAGTATTTCTGTCCTTGAATCATATTCTAAAGTACCTGCTATAAATCCTAATGGAATAATCAACAATATTTATGAAGATTATGGGGAACAATGCTTTAAATTATTTAAAGCCCTAATTTGCGTGTTTAAGGAATTAAGTCAGAAAAATATTAATTATTTATCCCCCAACCTTCAAATAATCGTAGATAATAAATTTTTTGAAGAAGTGAATCAAAGTTATTTGAAATTTTGGGATGATATTAATGCTTTTAACGATTTTAGTTTTATAAATTTCTGTTTAAATACTTGTTATAAAAGAAACCTTGAAAAATCCTCAGAGAATAACTTAAAAAATTTTGGAGTTCTTCAAAATATTAGTTTAAATTTACCAAGATATGCATATATTAGCAGAGATGAAGGAAAATTTTTGGAGTTATTAAATTCGAAAGTAATTTTAAGCTCAGAGATTTTAGTCAAAAAATATCAAATAATTAAAGAAAGATTAAAGTTAAAACAATTGCCATGTTGTGGTAGTCTAATTAATAAAGAACCATTATTTAAATTGGAAAATCAGGATTTGTCAATTAGTTTGGTTGGACTGAATGAATCAGTTAAATTTTTAACAAACTTTGAAATCCACGAACATTCAGATGCAATTAAGCTGAGTATGAGAATTTTAAATGAGTTAAATAAAATTTGTGTAGAATTAACTGAAAATCATGATAAAAACTTTATAATTAGTGAAAATCTCTCAAGAAAAGCAATTAAAAGATTTACGAAATTAGACCTAAAACATTTTCCAAAGGAAGTCAAATTATTATTTAACAACCAAAATTATAAGTATACAAATTCAATTCATTTTCGTAATAACGTAGAGCTTGATTTATTTAAAAGAATAGAAATTCAAGGAGATTTTCATCAATTCATTCAAAATGGAGCAATAGAATATATTTCTTTAAATGATCTTAAAGAAAATAATTTGTCAATTCAAGAATTTATCAATATAATTAGTAAAAAATCAAAAATTTCAAGCGTAAATTTTTATCCTTAAAAACATCAAATATTTTAGATTTTTGGTAAAAAAAGTATTTAATAAGAATAAATATTTTGATTATATTGAAGGATTATTAAGATATTAAAATATATTAAAATAAACAATATTTTATCCTTTAGATAGATCAAGATCTTTCTTAGATTAATGGGGATTATTTGACTAAATCAAAAGATAAGAAAAAGAAAAATAAGCTATTTGAAAAAGAACCCCTAGATTCCAAAGCGAATATTATAAAGGCAGTTGTTTTAAGTATTTTTGATGAGAATGGCCCTACCCCAAACATTTATTGGCCCTATGATTTAGATGAACAAGCAGGACTATTAATTGCTATGAAAACAATTAGTCTATTAATGGGTGATGCAACATATCAAGACGGGATAGGAACTGAAGGAGTTAATTATTTTGGAATATTACCTTTTCCCGATTTAAAGTTAAATGGTTTAACGTATTTTTTCCTTATACCTGAAGTAAAAGCACGTGGTAAAGCTTTAGCAGCGACTATTACAGTATTAATAGATGAAGAAAATAGAGTCTTTTTCTATGAAAACATGAAATATTTAAGAATTATAATAGATAAGGCAGCAACTCAAATTCAGAATAACAAGCAGCATAGTGAACGAGAAATAATTATGGATGAAATACGGGAAGAACTTTTCGAATTTGCTAATGAATTAAAAGATCCTTTTTCTACAAAAAGACAATTAAAGATTCTCCTCACTGGTCTCGATAAAGCGGGTAAATCTAGTTTTATGTATGGGATTAGAAGGAAATATAGTGAAATTATTAAATCTATGCCGACAAAAGGCGTTGAAAGATCAGAAGAAAACATTTTTGAAGAACAGAATTCAACTATATCGATTTGGGACCTCGGTGGTCAAAAAAAATATCGAGAAAGATATCTCGAACAAAGTAAAATGTATTTATATAATATTGATCTAATGTTTTTCTTTATAGATATTCAAGATGTAGAAAGAATAGATGAAGCTTTAAGTCTATTTAAAACGATATTAAACACAATAATAGAATTAGATGAGTTTCCACCGATTGTTTTGTGTTTAAATAAATTTGATCCAGATATTAAAGGATCTAAAGAAATTTTTAAGAACCTAGAACGAATTGCCGATGTGATACAAGAAAATTCTGATAAATTTTTCATTAAGATTTTCCAGACAAGTATTTTTGATCACTGGAGCCTTATTACAGCATATTCTTTTGGATTATCTCAATTAAGTCCTAATCGCGAATTATTTAGGAATCAGTTGAAAAAATTTGCTAAAAAAACAAATTCAGATGCTATATTATTGTTAAATGAGAATGGTATCATTTTATCAAATTTTTCTAAGACTGATATCTCTGGAAAAGTATTTGAAGTGAGTGCACCTCACTTTCAGTCGCTCTATAAAAACTTTAAAGAGTTTAAATTGTTAGAAAAAGATTTTATAGTATCTTCTGGGATTACTGATAGGTCTAAAAAAATTATATTTAAAAAAATAACTGTAGGGAAATATAATTTATACTTACTTTTATTTTTGGAAAGATCTTTCGAAATAGGGAAAATTGAGAAAAATCTACCTGACTTTTCAAAAAATCTAGTTGATTTAATTCATACATATATTTAAATTAAAAAAAAAAGAAAAAGAAGACCTAATTTTATATTAGTAAGATACAATTTCTTTTGTACTTCCTCTTCTTAACAATATGATAATTGCAAGTAAAATAACCACTAATCCTGTTACTATAAAAATCACAACAAATAAGGGAAAAGAATCTTCAGGAGTAAGATTCGATTCAACAACTGTAATTTTTACATTATAATCATAATCAAATATATCTCCTTCCATGTAACCAAAGATAGGATTGCCGAATTCACTTATTGTACTTGAAGGTGGAAAAAAGAAATTCGCTCCTACATTAAGGTTGAACCTAAGAAAATCGATTTTGTTAAAATAATTTACACTCTGATGCCATGTGGGATCACAAGTGATCCATCCGATATTAGGGGCATAATATTCGATCCACGCATGTCCTAGCATATTTGTATATAACTGATTTACATTGAACTCCCACGTATTTCCAACTTTAGGTCTCGTGGATGGATCATTAGATATCAAAAATCCAGTAACTTTACGAGCAGGGATTCCTTGGATTCTTAATAAGGTAATCATTAAACTTGAGAATTCACTACAATCTCCTTGTTGTTGATTATAAGCCGCTAATGCCCCAATCTCTTGATCTGGCATATTATCATTATATGTTAAATAATTTGATACCCAGTTGCATATTTTTTCTGCTTTCTCAATAGGATTATCTCCAGGACCTACAATACTATTAGATCGATTAATTAAAGCAGTGTTATCTCGTTCATAATAAGGTTCAGAATAATTACAATATAATTCAAAAATCTTATCTGAAGAATTATAGATTCCGATTTCTGTATTATCAATATCTTGAAAATCAATTGCATTTAGAGTTATTTCATAAGTCTGATCAAATGTGACGTTTTCATCGACAAACAGAGAAGCATTAAATGAGTCGTACGTATTATTAAACTCATCATTATGGCCGATTATAGTCTGATTGAGAGTATTTCCCGATATTCCATTAAAATTAAGTTCACTTTCTTGGTAAGGGGGACAATACTGTGTTAATGGGGAATTAGGCATCCTGGTGTTAAGTCTAGCAAATTTAAAACGATAATTCCCAATACCTGATTTATGAGTTAATGTAAAATTGACTACTACTTCATAAGTTACACTCTGGGTAATATTATAATTGGAAACTCCATAATCTGTAGAGGAGATCTGAGGATAGATATAGAGCTTGGATCTTCCTAATGACATTGTCGAGAATGATAAATTTATTATTGGAAAAAGAAGTAAATATATTAGAATGTACTTAGATTTATTTTTCATGCTTAATTTCATAGAAAATAAGTGATGTTTATAAAATGCATATAATTTACAACTTATAATTTTAATTTTTTAAATAATTTTATTTTTTTAAATAGAGACTTCTACTTAATTTTCATGACTTTAAACGATCCTGTTGGTACATATACCACCTTGATCTATGTGATCAAAATAATATTGTTCAAAATACGGATTTCTGAGATCATGACAATTAATCCTAAAAAATTTTTTTATTTAAATATCCATTTTTAGTCCATGATTTCAATCTAAGATATTGTTTCTGGAATAATTCTACAGCAGTTAAGCTCAGATATGAGGAGGTTAGAAAAAAAAAATTGGTGTAAGCGAATATTATTTCAGAACTGAAGATGTCACTGATAAAACGGAATTATTTTTGAACGGTAATCGAGCGGATCTAATTTGGGTTTATATAGGGCGCGATAAATTGTATATAGATATAGGCATTTCAATAAAAAGTTTTTGAAGTTGATACTTAGATTCTCCTTCTTTGGGGTGTAAAGGTTTTAGAATTAAACCAAATCCACCATTTGGTTTAACATAAAGATCTAAATAAGGTATAAAATTTGCACCTACACCATTTCTTGCCTACATTTTCAAATAACTAAATGTAATTGGGATAGATCCTCTTCCTAAGCAACATGCATCACAACTGGTACATTTAAAAGTAAATTTAGTTTTGCTTGCTTTCTTCTTCCTTTTGTTCAGATTCTCTTGTTTCCAAATCTTTTTCAATAGTTTCTTTTTCTTTTAGATTTTTTACTAATAATAATTGATATAATAGAGAGAGTCCCAAGTATAAAGAATAGATTATATCCTAGAATAGCTGGCCACCTAACTTTTTCACCATAATCACAAGAATTATCTTTAAATTCATTTTCAAAGCAATCAACTTCTACGATACATTCGTTATTTCCTATTAAAGTATTTCCTGTAATGCTGTTAAAATTACTTTCTTGTAGCATTATTCCCGCATAAGTATTATTATTTGCTGTGTTTTCCAAAACTGTGTTATGATGACTCTTATTTAAAACTATCCCATTAAAATTGTTATTAACATTGTTTCCTGAAATTATGTTATAATCGCAATATCTACCTAAGTATATCCCATCATTTTTGTTAGAATTTACGGTGTTGTCTGAAATAGTGTTATAATCGCAATATCTATATAAATATATACCATGGTCATTGTTGTTATTTACGGTGTTGTCTGAAATGATGTTATTATCGCATTGCGCTAATCCTTCCCCCTCTAAATATATCCCATACTTACCGTTATAATTTGCAGTGTTTCCCGAGATAGTGTTATTGTCGCAAGACCCTGACATGTCCCCCCATAAATATATTCCATACTTACCGTTATAATTTGCAGTGTTTCCCGAGATGGTGTTATTGTAACAATACCGATATAAATGTATCCCTTGTTCGCCATTGTTATTAGCAATATTTATTGAAATAGTGTTATTTTGACACCCTTCTATAATTATCCCCGTATATTTGTTATTGCTTATGTTATTTCCCGAGATGGTGTTATAATCACAAGATGATAACAATATCCCATATTCATCAGTATTGCTTGCGTTATTTCCCGAGATGGTGTTATAATCACATTCATTTAAAATTATCCCATTAAAATTGTTATTAACATTGTTTCCTGAAATAGTGTTATTATTACTTACCATCACAGATATTCCTCTATAATTATCATTTACTATATTTCCTGAAATTGTGGTATTTTTGCTATCCCTTAAGCTTATGCCTGTACCATCATAGTTATTGCTAGCAATGTTTCCTACAATAATAATATCATTACTATTATAAATTTCTATTCCAGTACAATAAATATCACTATTACTTGCGTTGTTTCCTATAATATTACTGCCATTACTATCGTATACAGCTATCCCTCCGTATTTGTTATTGCTTACGTTGTTTCCCAAAATGCTGCTATAAGGGCTTCCATCTAAATATATCCCATAACCAGTACCAATCGCAACATTTCTAGAAATAGTGTTAAAATGACTTCCAGATAAATCTATTCCATTATTATACGTAGTATTAATAATATTGTTTTCCGAAATAGTGTTATCTTGACCCTCATCTACACTTATCCCATTATTATAATTATTGCTTGCGGTATTTCCCGAAATGGTATTGTTATTGCATCCAAATATAATTATCCCATTATCATCATTACTGCTTGCATTATTTCCCGAAATTGTGTTATCTTGACCCCCATTTACCCTTATCCCATTACCGCCATTATTGCTTACGTCATTTCCGGATATTTTATTATTATCGCATAGTCCTATAACTATCCCTTGATTACCGTTGTAATTTGCGGTGTTTCCCGAGATATTATTATTAGAACATTCATATTCTAAATAGATCCCGTACTGTGTGTTATAATTTACGTTGTTTCCTGATATGGTGTTATCGGTACAATTCCAATATAAATATATCCCATATCCACCATTATTTGCGATATTTCCTGATATGGTG
>JABXKB010000411.1 GCA_013375485.1 Promethearchaeota archaeon
CCAATTTTTTTAATATTCTCATAAACTATTGTTTCAAATTCCATATTAATACCTTTAAATTTTTATTATACTAATTGACATAATTCCTTAAAACAATTTAGTTTCTATAATTAAAAAACGAAAGAATCTAAGTAAATTTAGAGCCGTTGACATAAATGTTTAAATCTTAAAATCCTTATTTAATTTTAATTAATAGCTTTTAATTGGTATTATTTCAATAAAGGGTTTACAGAATTAATTAAGGAATATAGCTTAAAACTAGAATACATTTTTGAAAGAAATGAAGATATTGAAACCTATTTAAAGAATATTTTGAGCAATATTAATAAGGGAAGGGTTTTATTACAAGTAAAAAAATGGTGGAAATTATATCATTTGTTTAAAAAGGGTTATAATCACAAAAAAGATTTATAACATTGGTCAAAAAGTCTTCCATTCTTTCCTTTTCAACCAAACAATCTAACCAATCTTTTGAAATTACTCTTTAATTCTTATTTTATTATTCAGATTTAAAATGTAAATTTAATAATAATCTTATATAATATTCTAATTTACTATATTTTAAAATAGATTATATGAGGAAAAAAAACATGCCAGTTGTCCATGTAAATATGTGGAAAGGAATTTCAGAAGAAAAAGTAAAAGAAATAATTTCGGGAATAACTAAAGTGTTTATTGATATGGATATCCCTGCTCGAGCGGTAGAAGTTATTGTTCATGAAATTCCTAAAAGTCATTGGGGAATAGAAGGCAGACCCGCTACAGAATCTCGCCCTGATGCACAACCACCTTTATAATATAATTAGAACGTAATAAATATCTTTGGTTATGAAATATTTCTAACAATAACCAAATTCCTTTATGTCATGTGAAAAAGCGGCAGAACTGTGAGATTTATAAGGTCGAATTGCTTTTTCATATATTGGGTTGAGAGATTTAGCTTAATTTATTAACTTTTTATAAAGAAAAGTGTAAATTAGTAAGTAATTTATGAGATATATTTCCTAAGAAGTGAGTTTTGTTACCAAATGGCGGAAAGTGATTTTACTTTTAAAATAGTACTTGTTGGAGATGAGTCTGAGGGAAAATCATATTTTGCGAGGAGTTTTTGTTATAATCTCTTTAGTGCTGATTCAGGAATTACTATTGGAGTAGCTTTTTTTGTTAGAATGATAAATATACTTGGAAAGAGTATTAAATTTCAAATATGGGATATGGCAGCAGAGGAAAGATTTAGGTTTTTGGTTCCAACATATTGCAAAGGCGCCAGTGGTGGTATAATTGTATATGATATTAATAAGGCTAATTCTTTAAAGCATATTCTTGAAAATATTCAGATAATAAGAAAAGAAGCCGGAAACGTTCCAATAGTAATAATTGGAACCAAATGCGTAGAAGAAGATCAAGAAGATTCGAGACAGCAAGAAATACAAAGAGATAAATCAGAAGATATGCAAAATACTGAGGAAATTTTTGAGAACTTAGCTGAAAATTTAATTGAAGGAGTTTCCCAAAATATAATAATCGTTCCAAAACCAATAGAATTAAAAAGAAGGCTATACAGAGAAAAATGGCCCGAATTCAGAATAAATGATTACTTGGCTCTTAAGTTAGAAAATAATAAGACCAATATATATGTTGGAGAGAAATTATTCAATCATTGCAAGTATTTATTATTAAACATTGATAGGAATAATTTTAAAGAATATGATGAGCTTGAATCTATCGATGAAGCCGCAGAGAGGCTTGATGATAGAATGCACGGAATTAGATTCCAAAAGTATCACATATCTCCAGAAACTGAATTTTGGGGACATTGTTCAAATATTCAAGCGTGGTATGAAAATGAGTACGACACACGTATATTACATAGAAATCTAGCATTTTCCTTGTTGGAAGCTCTAATAAAAGCCGGGGATCCTCTGGCAGAAAAAGTAATGAAAGAAGAGATTGCGCATAGACTTGAGAGTGGGTATCCTTCAGTGGTTATGTATCTGATAAAGCAAAATTATTTGAAATATTTAACCCAAGAAGAATTGAATACAATCTTTGAAAATCCAAACTTTCAGAAGAATTTGTCAAAATGGTTTAAAGATTCCACTCTTATTCCAAAATGGTTGTCAAAAAAAATCAAATTTAAATTAAAAAATCAGAATTTGTGGAAATAAGAGATTTAAAGTAGTAAAAAACAATCTATTCTTTTTATTTTGTAAGTAATTAGAAAATAGGCAGGTGAAATAAATCATTTAGATTTGAAAGAATTAGCTCAATTTTTATCTATTTATAAATCAATCAATAAATATGACCATTTAACCAATCTCTAAGGTCTTTTAATACGATTCTCCTATCTTTTTCTATTTCATGATATACTTCATGGTATAAACCGGGATAAATCTTGATAGTTTTGTCGTGCATTTTAAACCACTCATCAAGTTCTTCGCTTCCTTTAATTAATTTATCTTCTGAGCCGCACTGAATTAGCAAATTAATTTTAAAATTGTTAATAGTTGATTTGAGCATTTTAAAATTTTTCACCATTTATATTTGACCAAATGGATTAAGATAGCATCAAAATAAGGATTCTTTCACTTTTAAGTTTTTTATTCTGAAAAGGCAGAAATCCCAAAGTCTATCAAAAAAGTCAAAAGAAAATATCTTAAATTAAGAGTAAAATATTCACTTTTTTCTATGAATCTAAGCTTATTAAATGCATTACCGTATTTTCTTTTAATCTTAGCCATTCTAATCCTAAGTCAGTCTATTAAACATACACCTAATTATAATTTATAAATGATCAATTTATTCTTCAAATTATTATTAAGTAATATTTTATTTCGTAAAACTTAAATTAGCAATAATAGAATGATTGAAAGTGGAAAATTTGTCAATTTTTCAAGGGGTTTTCTATTTAGTTTTTATAATTAGTATGTATTAATACTTTATTTCTTTCTTCTTTAGTACAAAACAAAAATTACAAATATGGAGTATTATTGATTATGCCAAATATTGTCGAAGTAGCTAAACAAGCTGGCGGCTTTTCTACGTTATTAAAAGCTGCTGAGGTTGCTGGACTTGTAGATACATTATCAACTGGAGGACCATTCA
>JABXKB010000119.1 GCA_013375485.1 Promethearchaeota archaeon
CTTTCTTTTAAACTTTAAGGCTAATTTCCAGTGGAACAAAAAAATAAAAAATAATATTTCAATTTAAAAGATAAGTTATAAAAATCGATAGAAAAGAATTCAGTTCAAGGATTATTTATAGATCTATTTCCTTTGATACTGTTAACTTTTAAAGAATCTTTTTAAATTTATTATTCCTTTTATTCACTTGTTAGAACGTGATGATTGTGGGTGAACGCATGTATCGTGTAATTGGTGTGGGGTATGTGAGTTTAGGGTTATTTTTTTGCGTTTTTTTTATAGATCGTCTTCTACTGAGAATGTTGGTATTTAGCCATTGGTATTTCTCCTTCTCAAGTCCTCTTGTTTTTTTCACGGTCTATTTTTTAGCTATAGTGGTTTGTTCGTTTGGGTTAGTAATTTGTGGTTTGGTTTTAGTTGTTCGCGGAGATGTTAAGGTAATTAAAATCTCGTGGATTTTAAGTATATTTTTGTTGGCTAGTTTTTATTTCTACGTAATTTTCTTGGATTCGATTATGGTTGTTCATAGTCAGCCTTAACTAGTGAAGGTATTTAGTCCTCCATTCTCAATAGCGCATGTGTGTGGCACTCGAAAGAGGAACCAAAGGTTCAGGCTTAGAGTGAAAAGGCTTATGTGTAAGTTGGCCGACGATACACGCGTAGTACGTTTTGTTTCGAAGTTGAGAAGTTGTGTTCCTGATTATTCTTTTTTTTTATTTTTTTTTGTATGAGTTAGTTCACTAATTGCTTTCCTTGAGTGTTGGGGTTGTGTTCCGGCTTTTGTTTTTTTTTAATAAACCTCTAAATCCTCTTGATTGGATAAAGAGTCAAAAAAAGAATTAGACCATCAATCTGCTAATAAAGGCACTTTATTAACCTTTGACAATAAAGTACATTTAAAAAACATGTATTTTTTAAGAAAGGAATTACGATGAGAGAAAAAACCCAAAATATAGGCTTAATTGTGGCTATAATCGTAGCTGGCGTTTCATTGCCTACAGCAATTATTTCGTTTTCAAGGGAACCTACCGTAAATAACTATTATACTAACAATTATTACTACAATCAGGCGTATTACAATCAGACTTATTATCAAAACAATGAGACTGCCCCTATTGAAGGAAGGATTGATTATCCCTTAGTTAGATATGATTTTATCTCAAATAATTCATATTTAGGTGTGAATAAAACGCATATCTATGATGCAGGAAGAGATACCTTTCTTCAATTAGTTATGATTTGTAATAACACAGAATGTCAAGTTCTTATAAAGATGTATTCTTTAGAATGGTATAACAGGGGGATAATATTCCCAGAAGTTACAAGGACGTTATCAGGAACGTTTACATTCCCCATTATAACTTTTCCTTATAATACTACTTGGTTATTTACATTTGAAATAAGAGATGCGTTTGATAATGGTAATAATGTCAATGCGACAATATGGCATCAAATGTATTATTATTAAATTCTTTTTTTTATTTTTATTAGTTTATGAGAGTGCACGCTTACCCTATTACTAAATTAATAAAGTAAGAAAAAGACGAGTATTTATATTTAGTTGATATATATTCTAATGGTGAGAAATAATGAGAGATGGATATATTTGTATTATTTATATCGTTATAGTAGTGGTATTACTTTTAATATTTACGCCTTATATGGAGACGATGTATTAATTTTAACTTCTTTTTTTTTAAATGTTTTTCGCAAGATGCTTTTTTTTTGTCGTAAAAACTTTTATAGATTCATAATTTCCATATTTCTAATCTTTTCATAATTCTTTCTGTTTGGGGTTTTATTTCGAAATCGAAGTTGAGAAGTTGTGTTCCTGATATTACTTTTTTTTTAAACAAATAATTAGGTTCGTACGTAAAATTTTGTACCTTATTGTCTTCTAAGGAAATTATGTCAAAAAAAATAAATTAGATTAGTCTGAAACGCTAAATATTATCAATTCATCTGTAAAGAAAGGGAAAAATAAAAAAAAAAGAGAATTTGAAATAATTTTAGACATTTAATAAGGTACAGGGTATTGCCATTCCTCAATTTCTAAGGGTGCATCGATTATAGAATTTGTTTCTTGAACGCCGTCATAAGCAATATCGTTTTTTGCGATGACAGTAAGGAAATGTGTTCCCTCAATACCTTGTACGGGAACTACATAAAGTTTATAAATGTTATCCTCCGTTCCACCGAGATTTTCCTGAATTTCATAGTATATCTCACCCCCAAAGCTTAGCGATATATATATTTCACCCAATCCAGATTCATAGTCCCAAAGATACACGCTCCACTCACCTGGATCATTTTCAACATAACTTCCATCATATTTAATAACAAGGTTAGGAGCAGTATCGTCAGCTTCTAATACAGTCACAAGTACAATATCTTCAACAAAATTATCGGAGGTATCATAGACTATAATCTTACATTCATAAGTTCCTATTGCAAGCCCATCGATATTTATAATAATGGAACTTCCGGATTCCCATTGCCCACTCTCATAAAAATCTCCATCTATAAAAAACTTAAAAGTTTTGGGATTATCATCAGAAGCGATCCACATAATAGTATTTCCTGTAGTTTCAAGAAAATATTGTATGTCTTCTGGATGATCGATTGTCGGAGGAGTATCGATAATATAAATAGAATCAAGTATAGTAGTTAATTCTTCGTCACCAGGGCAATCTTTATCGTTATTAACCGCAAAAACCTCAATAGTATGTAAGCCTGCACCCGTATCCCCTAATTCAGTAGTTGTTAAAACCCAAATATAATAAAATTTTGATTGGATACCGTATAGGTTTTGATCATATACATATTCAATTCCATCGATTAGAATTTGAATCATGTAGAGATCAGATTCAAGATCCTCGATGTAAACCCGCCAATTTCCATACCAATATCCACTATCAATATAATTGATTGAAATAGTTGGACCGGTAGAATCATCGTCAGTCGGAGGGCTAGGATCGGGATTGATGTCGACTATTGAAGATTTAACACTAGTTTCTTGGTCAGCTAAATTATCATTATCAATATCAGCATTTTTAGCGTTGATTGTTATAGTATGAATACCTGCTATTACCGGAACAGAAACGTCATAGTGCTTTGAAAATATTTCGATCAAGTTTGTATCGTGAATATAAATATATCCATCTATTTCAATTATAATCTCATCAAGCCCGGATTCAAGATCTTCAACATCAATATGCCATACTCCTGGATTAGTCTCGGTATTATCTCCTTCATATATTATGGAAATGGTAGGATCTGTGCGATCATCATCATAAGCAATTTTAACTCCAACAACTATAGAATAAGCTGACGTAGAACTAACTTCTTGATCTCCAATATAATCTTTATCGTTATTTTTAGCAGTAACAGTAATAGTGTGTGTACCCTTCTCATTTGGAATGAAAATATTATAATAGGAGAGTGATATAATTCCATTCAAATTTGTATCCTCAATTTGTACAATTTCATTGACTTCAATTTTAATTTCATCTAACCCAGATTCTATATCTTCAATAAACACAAGCCATTCTCCGGGGTAATATTCAAGTCTCTTCATATAATGGCTTATTAAAATAACTGGCGGGGTACTATCATCTTCATCGACAGTAACTTGTACAATATCTTCAACATAATTTCCATAGTCATCATAAACAATAATTTTAAACTCATAAGATCCTATTGTAAGGTCATCAACATTTATACCAATAGGAATTCCAGATTCCCACGTTCCACTTAAATATTCACCACCCTCTAACAAGACAGTATAGCTATCTGGATGTTCATCGGTGGCAATCCATGTTATTGTATTTCCTGTGTTTCCAAGAAGATACTGTATATCTTCTGGATGATCAATAATTGGAGAATTAATCTCGGCTGCTATAAGAAACTTGGATAGTTCTAGAGCTTCACCGTATATAATATTATTAATAATATCTACATCTGTAGTGATATCGACCCACTCATCAAGTGTTGTAATCCAGTGTAAAAGCCTTATAAATTGTTCATTTATGTTAATCTGCGGTTCAGCATAATTTATGGCTATTGTAATTGCTCCTGAAAACGTTGCATCTGTAGTAATATCATAATAATCACTTACAGTAATAAAATCTGAAGGTGGTGCAGGTCCTTCAACACTTGTTTCCATAATAGTAATTCCTCCATCAGTAACTTCACTAAAGGTTATATCAACACCTGTTTCTTCATCAGTAATTTCAACATTTGTTCCTGTTTGTGTATTGCCAATTGTAACCCAATCATTTCCGGTATTGGTCTCTTGGTCTCCTACAAAATCTTTATCATTATTTGTAGCCGAAACCATAATAGTATTAATACCCACTATAGCTGGAACAGGAATAAGATAGGTTAAGGTAAAGATATCTATAAGATTGATGTCGTTGATTTCAACAATGCCATTGATTGCAATTATTACTTTATCAAGCCCAGACTCAATATCTCCAACCTCTACATTCCATACACCAGGATCATCTACATATTGCACACCCTCATATGTGATAGAAATCTCAGGGGGCGTTTTATCGTCGTCATTTACCGATAATGGATTTATTTCACTTAAGATTAAATTACATTTTGTGTTAAAAATTTCTCTTAATCCTTCACAGGTCACCCACGCTTGCTTAAAATCTCCATTTCCCCATGGTTCTTCATTTTCATCTTCTTTTAATCCCGTTAATTTCGGTTTAATATCGTAAAGCAGTTTATCATAAGCTTCTTCAAAATTTCCCTCATTGATTAAGTCTTGTAAAGCACTTAATTTATTACATATCGTATCTTTTCTATTTTGAGCTGGTTTCCTCCAGCCATCGTCTGGTGAGGCTTGAATTTCCTGTTTAAACTCGTCTAGATCAAAAGTAAAATCCCCGTTTAGAGCTACTCCAGAGGTAATACACAAACTCAAGGTTAAAATAACGATTCCTATTGCAGAAAACTTAGTATATAATTTACTCTTCTTTAACATTTTTGTCACTTTTTTTAGATTTCATAAGATATTATTCAAAATTATTATTTAATAATTATGATAAAACGTTTAACTTCAGAAAAAATTAAAAAAGAAATTCGAAAGAGGAAATATAAGGTTCAGGCTTAGAGTGAACCGGGTTTGTGGAATGCGGCAGACGATACGCGATTGCTTTGTTTCGAGATTGAATAGTAGGGTGTAGGGGTTGTGTTCCGAATTATACTTTTTTTTTATTATTTTCTTTGCAATTTATATGAGCCAATTTTTAAAATAGAACATTTAAGCTAAAAATTTTTAACATCATTTTGGTAAGTATTTATGAAGCGGGATAGCGCATTAAGATAGAAAATACCACTAAAAATTGGAATATGGGGGTTAATTTCGGTGTAATCCTTATATACAATAATCACCCCTAGCAATTTGTTCCAAGAAAAATAGTTAAAATGAGTTCAAAATCAGAACTAATAAAGTTATTGACTTTAGGCTTTAATTACGAAGAAGGGAGAGAGATTAAATGAGAGGTAATTGGTGTAAACATTGTAATGAATTTGTCGAGATAAAAAAGGATTTTACTTCAGCTAAGATATTTGGTATAATTCAACTAATCGCTATTGTTATAGGTTTTTTAATTTGGTATCCTTGGGGTGGTTTAATAGCACTTGGACTTCCAGTTATTTTATTTTTTTTAACAGATGGGTATATAGTTTATGTATTTATTGGTAGGCGGGCTTGTATTATATGTCGAAAAACAACAAGAAGGAAGAGGATTCGGAAATAAGCAATCATATGGTTCAGGCTTAGAGTGAAGAGGCTTAAGTGTAGGTGGCTGATGATACGCATTTAGTACGTTTAGTTTCGAAGTTGAGAAGTTGTGTTCCTGAATTTAATTTTTTTTTTTTTTATTTTTTTTTATATACTTGGAATTAATTTAGGCAATATAGAAAACAAGAATGCTATATTAGGATAAATAAATGAGACTCAAGGTAGCATTCATCCATTTAGAGCCTTTTTTAATCATTTGTAGTACTTTCTTAGAACTTTAACCCATATCAAATGACACTATCTTTATTGTATTTATTTCATTTTCTAGGATTTTGAATTTTTTCTGATTTATTTGAAATAAATCTTATCCATATGATTGACACGATGATAGGGATAAATTTTGCGTACATTAACTTATTTAGTAAGCTAATTTCAACTGAAGATGTTGGTATATAAAGCCACAGTGAATCAAGAGCATTACTTAAATAATGTAAAATGATACTAGGTATGAGAGAATTCGTTTTTATGGTTAAGATTGCCCATAAAAAGCCCATACCAATGGCCCATACGACTTGTGCAGTTGTAAAGATAAGAAGTTCATTATTAAACTCGTGGAGTAAATTTGCATAATGAACAACTCCAAAAAATACAGCAGAAACCCATATAGATTTCCTCTCAGAATAATGGGCTAGTAATATGCTTAAAATTATCCCACGAAACATTATTTCCTCAAATAATCCCGCATTGATATTTAAAAGCCAAAAAGATTGAGGAGGTATTATTCGAGAAATATCGAAGACGTACTGACCATAAATTAATGAACCAATAAGTTGAAAGAGAACAAAGATGCAATAACAACTTATAGTATAAAAAACTACCCTTGAAAAGGGTTTATAAGTAGTTAAATGAATCCCTTCTACATAATCTCCAAAAGTATCGTATTTTTTTGGAAGCTTATACCCAAAAGGTACAAGTAAAAACACTAATAGACACCAAAATATGAATGTAACAATAATTTGGATGATCTGGTCTGAAATTTGATCGATAGACGGGATTAATAAAGAAAGAGCGGCAGCAGCAACTACGATTACTAAATTTGTAGTTATTAAAATAAGTATTGATAAAATAGGTTTATTAGCTAACATTTACCATCATAACATGGATTTATCTAATTTGTAAGAATATAATATTATATATATGGAAATGATCTTTAAAATTGATTTTTAATTTTTTAATTTTTTGGAGGTATTAGTTCACTAATTGGTTTCCTTCAATGTGGTGGGAGTGTGTTCCGGAGTTTTGACTCCACATTTACTTTTTATTATGATTTATTAAAAAAAAAGAAATTTAGGAGAATATTTCCTAATATTTTGCTTGTTGTTCTAATCCACAACTTACGCAGACATACTCATTAGCCCTTAATTGGATCATGTTTCCACCACATTCGCTACATTTCTTTTTGGTAGAACTCCATTTAGGGCGTCCTGCAATTTTATCCATTCTTCTTGAAGATCTAGCCATAACTAGATGAAGGTCTCTTTTCCAATTCATTTTTCAAAATATGATTTGAATATTTACTCACTAAATTGCTAAGACCTCAATTCAATGAATTGGTAAAATTCTTCTGAGAAGAATCTCTAATAAGCGTTATTGCTTGTTAGGGGGTGTCTTAGTATAACTATATAGGTATGTTCGAGTTTTTTTTCGATTTAAATCCTATATTATTAGTATTTAGGTAATTTTACTATTTATATTTTGATGTTCTGTAAGTAAAGATTCTTCAGGACCTAGGGAGTGTGTTCCGGATTATATTTATGTTATGATAAGTAAAGAGGGTTACTTATTTAGCAGAAAAATGCAAATTTTTTTTTTAATTGCTAAGATGATAATGGAGATCGCTATAACTCCTAATATAAATATTAAATTATATCCAGGAATTAATGGTTCAGCCTCACCATCGCTAGGGGAGGGATCTGCATCGGTACAGTACTGATAAAATTCAGTAGAGATACTTGTCGACCCCGAAACGTCACCTCCTTCATAATTCCAACTATGATATGAAATAGATGCATTAATCATAATCTTTTCCCACTCATCATGTTCAATTACAACGTTAAAAAGAGTTCTCTCTCCTAACGGCCCTGAGCTAATATAAGGCGTTTGGAATCCTTTTACTTTGAAAAATCTAAATTGAACTCCGTTAATCGTTGCAGTAAGGTCAAATTTAAAATAATTATTTTGCCATGCAATAAAGTAACTGGAAATACAATAAACATAAATATAACATCGAATGTTATCATGTGTGCTGTCAATTTCTTCTCGTTCAAATCTCCATTCAAATCCATATCTCATTGTATGACCACCATAAGTAAAACTCATTGATTTCAGATTTGTTTTATCTTCGTCTTTTGAGCTAGGAAGAAGATGGTAAGACTTATTATAAGTAAATTTCGATTTCTCGTAATTGATTCCTATACTACTTACTGTAAATCCATAAAAAAGAGGAGTCACAGAAGGATCAGTAGAGCTCAACACTACTTTAAGAGCCAATTGTCTACCATAGCCTTGAAAGTTAACCTTTGTATTGTTATATATTTGGTGTTCCGTTTTAAAATAGTTATTAGTAAAAAAAATGTCAATAGATGTCCCTAAGGGGACTACCGCGTGAATCATTACACGACCACTAGTAATGAAGTAATCAGGGAATAGTATTTCATTAGATACGAAGACAGCGCTTCCCGTGTAAGGTGCCCATCTTTTAGTTACGTAAGCACCCACATGATCATCATACTTGTAAAAGGCAGTAGTGTAGTCGTAGTTTATCGTTGATGGTCTTGAATTCATGTATGATTCAGTGTACATTTCATTGAGATAAAATGGTATGCTTGCTGTTGTTTCCCCTAAACCAGAAGGTATGTCTAGTGGATCTGAAGGATCAGAGAAATCAGCAACTTCATCTTCATCAGAAAATCCGTCCCCATCAGTATCAACTTTGTTTGGATTTGAATTCACCATAAATTCTACTAAATTCATCAATCCATCGTTGTCGTAATCAAGGTAACTCTCTCCAGAAGATAAAGGATTTAAACCGTTAAAGTACTCCCAACCGTCTGCCATAATGTCCAGATCAGTATCTGGGGAAAGTGGATTACTAAATACAGTATTTATCTCCATTCCATCAAGGAGATCATCTGAGTCAGTATCATTATTATTAGGATTTGTTTTATGTTTAAATTCTAAAGCATTAACTAGGTCATCAAGATCATTATCAGTTTCGTTATCAGAACTATCTAGAATATTCAATCCGTAGAATATTTCCCAACCATCGCCCATATTATCATTATCCGTGTCGTTATTGGCAGGGTTAGAATTATAGATGAATAATTCAGTCCAATCAGAAATTCCATCAGAATCGGTATCGTTTAAAATTGGGTTAATCCCATTTTGGTATTCAAACACATTAGATAATCCATCGGAATCTGCATCCGTTTCATTATCTAATGCACTCGTTGGGGACAATCCGTAATTGACTTCCCAACCATCGGGCATGTTATCAGAATCCGTATCATTATTTTTTGGGAGGGTAAAGTAAGTGTTGATTTCTAATCCGTCAAGAAGTCCATCAGAATCTGTATCATTGATAGCTGGATTTGTAAAGTAGGTATTGACTTCATCTCCGTCAGATAATTCATCAAAGTCGCTATCAGGATTAAGCGGATCTATGAAAAGCGTGAGAACTTCGTGACCGTCGCTTAAATCATCGTCATCTGAATCTGGATCGTTTGGATATGTACCTTCTTGGAATTCTAAAAAATTTATTAATCCGTCTAAATCAGCGTCAGTCTCATTATCTAGGGCGTTAGTTGGGGACAATCCATAATTGGTCTCCCATTCATCGGGTAAGTTATCATTATCAGTATCGTTACTGTGAATATCAGTCAAATAATAATTAATCTCGATCCAATCCGAAAGTTGATCATTATCGCTATCAGTAAATAATTGGTGAACTTCTTCTGCATTTAAAGCCCTTTCTATCAAATAAATATCATCAAAATAACTATCAGCGCATGTTGTGGTACTTGGACCGGATATGTAATGTCCGATTGATAACCTATTTCCTTGACCGTTCAGAAAAGGATTATTTGTACGATTTTTTTGTATTTGAAAAATACCATTCTTATAAATAGATATGTTTTCTCCACATACAAAAGTTAGTTGAACCCAATCATAACTAAGTGGAGAAGAAATCTGTAAATTACCATCGTCAGGAGTTTTGAGAGATAAAAATGAAGGAGCATATTGAAAAAGCCATTGAAAAGCGTCTTTATTATCCCCTAAAAATAATAAAGAAGAAGTGTATTGGTAATCAATTCTAGCCCAGAGCGAAACTGTGAAATTCCCATTTAATACCGCAAAATTTTCGTGAAATACTCTAGTATCATCTGAAATGAAAACTGCTTTATTAGGATTTCCGTACCTGTCCTCAGTATAAACGGGAGGGTAGCTGTCGCGAAAGCTAGTGAAAGATAGATCATACCTATTGAGACTCGAATCATTTATGTTACCATTGAATTTATAAAAAGCAACTAAACCACCGGTATCACTTGGTTTTATTAATTCTGGGTTGGAAAAATCTTCGTTGAATACACCATTTTTACTTTCTCCACATTGAGAAATAAACTGAATTGAAATAACTAACAAGATAATATTGAAAAAAAATTTCTTTTTGCTTTTTTTCGTTAATTTCATCTTTACTGCATTAATTTCAATTTGTTTAAAACGGATTTTAGGATTAAAGTGAAATTTGTTATTTCTATTATAGGTAGATTGATTTATATTATTTATCTTCACATAAACAATGGATTTTAAGCTCATTCAATCATTTTTTAGTTTCATGTAATGAAAGAGAGAATTTAGCCAGCAAATCTTAAGAGCGAGATAGTGTGGCACTCGAAAGAGGAGCTCGAGGTTCAGGCTTAGAGTGAATCGGGTTTGTGTGAGTGTTGACGATACGCGTAAGTTAAGTTTCGAAATCGAAGTTGAGAAGTTGTGTTCCTGAATTTTTTTTTTTTTAATAATAAATTAACTGGGAGTGTGTTCCGGAGTTTTTACATCACCGTTTATTTTTATTTTCGAATTGTTTCTATTTAAAATTTAATGGCTATTAAACTAGTTTTTGGCTAACCGAACTCATTGAAGTTCTCAACCTTATGATTTAGTGGAAAAGTATTTTTATAGTTATGATAATTAAGAAGAACAAATACATAATTTTTATATAAAATATTGCTTAAAAAGTGTGTTCAATGAAAGTTCTTATAGTTTATGAGACCAAATATGGTAATACTAAAAAAGCCGCTGAATCCATAGGCGAAGTGATTAAGGAGGCTGGAAATGAAGTCACGGTTGTGAAAGTTGATGCTGTGGAGATGGATAATATTAAGGATTATGGAGCAATCGTGGTAGGCTCCCCTACCTACGCGAGTAGTCAAGCAGGAAGTATTAAGAAGTTTATTTCTTCTCTTTCTGTTGAAAAGGATACAAAAATAGTTGTTTTCGATACTCATAGTGGAGATGGAATAAGTACTGGCGGTCCCATGAGAAGAGCAGTGAAAAAAATGGAAAAACAAATCCAGAAAAATCCAAACTTAACGAAAATCATGAATGGATTGCAGGTTGCAGTTAAAGGGATACAGGGCCCTCTTGTTGAAGGAGAACTTGAAAAATGCAAGATATTTGCGAAAGAAATTGCCAAAAATCTGTAAATAATGAGTTGACACTAAACAAGAAAATGAAAAAATAAATATTATTTTTTTTTAAAGATTCTTTACTTATTTTTAGTTACAATCAATCGCATATATTTTTTGCCTGTAGGATGGTAATGCAAGGATATTATGCGTCGTAATTTTCTTCGTGGAAATCGTCTTCATTTTTGCCCATTTCCTCATCTTCATCGTCGATGAGCGATAGAGACGGGTTTAGTGGTGAGGAGGGAACTGTTAACGAGGATGTCGACGATTATTATAGCGACGACGAGGTGGATAGACTAGGGCGCGTAAGAAAAGTTCGTGGGCTTGATACATCGATTCGGGGTTCTTTTAGGCGCGATTGCATCATATTTATTGGGTTTGTAATTATTATTCTTGTTATTGTTGCGCTTTTTCTGAGCGCTTAGTTAAGGTTTGCGAAATTTCGAGACGGGAGTGTGTTCCGGATTACTTCTTTTTAATCGAAATTCTTTACTTTATTGCTTCTTTAGAGATTTTCTGAACGTTCGCACTTTACTAAGCGTATAAGCAAATATGCAGATACAAATAGCGCTGGCAATAAGGTTAGATACGAATAATAATAGAATATAGAAATAAGTTAATTTATCGTGAGGATAAACATAGATCATATTATATCGTAACACAGGAAAAGTGAACATTATTGATGCTGCGAAAAAGGAGGAACCAATAGAGCTAAGAACACTTAAATATATTGCTCTTTTTTTAGTTAAACTTAAACCTAACCAGCTTATATGGTTATTTTTCTTTTTTTCCATAGCTCTGTTTTCACGCTTGCGTGTTATTTTATAATTTCCTTGTTTATTATTTAATTTTTTTGATAATGTGTAAAAAAAAATGAAAATTAAATAAATTTCTT
>JABXKB010000412.1 GCA_013375485.1 Promethearchaeota archaeon
TGACATCCAAAAATATTAGTATAACTGAAGATGTATACAAGAAATTAATGAAGATTAAAAGGGAGAACGAGAGTTTTTCTGAACTTTTTTTACGTTTGTTAAATATTCAAAAATTAAAGATGGAAAAAAGCTTTGGAAAGTGGAAACTCTCAGTGAAAGAAGAGAGCGAAATTTGGAATGATATTACAAATCGTCCTGGTCGTAGATGGAAAAATCCTGAAATCGGTGAAATTAAATGATCATTCTTGATACTTCTGCATGTGTAGAGTATCTTAAAGGTAATGACGAAATAAAAAAATGCGTCATGAAACAAGAAGACTTAATACACATTACATCAATTACAGTGTATGAAATCAATATTGGCTTAGAACGTACCAAAAGGAAAATATCTAATAAAAGATATAATGAACTTTATAAAATATGGACGGAATTTATTAGTGGTATGGAAATCTTCCCGTTGGGATACAAGGAAGCTGAAATGGCAGCTAAAATTTTCGATAAATTAGAGTCTCGCGGTGAGAGAATTGATGATAACGATATTCTTATTGCGGGAATTATGTTATCAAATGGGATAAACAAAATTATAACTAAGAATATTAGACATTTCGAAAAAATTAATGGAATAGAAATCATAAAATACGAGTAAAAAGAATTTAGTTGGAAAGAATTTAGAAAATGATTTGGTTTATATTCCTTTCAATTTATTGAAAAATTCATCTGGGTCATCAATCCCGGATTTTAATAACCCATATTCTCGTTGAATTTCAAGTTCCTTGCTAATTTTTTCCAAATAGCCCCTATCTAATTCCTCGTGAAAGCGTAACCAGCAACCTAATGCATCAGTATAGTCTTGCCAACCTCCAAATACAAGTTTACTTAATACATAGTCCTCTTTCGAGGTAACCCAACACTCTAATCCTCCAAAATTGATTCTAACCCTTCTTTTTAGCCCAATTGGTCCAATTCTTTTGTATTTACTAAGACTTTTTTGATCAATAAAATAATTATCAAATTTAATGACTTGTTGGTTATCAAAAAACTGTAGTAATTGGATATCCTTAGCTATTTCTGAAGCAGAATCCCAGTCTTGTATAGGATAAAAATCATTCTTTTTCAATAGTTCAATATAGGTATCTATGTTATGATTAACTGAATAAATATCAACTACAAAATCAATATCTTTAGTTGTTCTAGTCTCTGAATAAATACTTACTAAAATTCCTCCAACTAAATAATATTTAATACCAAGTTCTCGCTCAATTCTTTCTAAAAAAGAAACAATTTGGAAAAAGGCTTTTTCATATCGTATTTCCATAATTTGTTATTTTCTCTCAATAATTTTATTGATTTTATACATATTAATGATGATATCTTTCATTGATTTATTTGGATATCTCTCTATTTCAGTTTTAATGTAGTTGTTTAAATTAAAATTGCATAGCTCAAAAAATAGAGATATAGAAGTTTCAATCGGTAATTTTTTCGTTAATTCTACTCTTCCTTTAAAATCTCGAGCTATTTTTCTAAAAATTATATTTTGATCGGATGACATATATTAAGTTCTATTGTTTTCTCCTTTAAATATAATAATAGGAAAACAGTTTAATAATATTTTAGAATCAATCACATTCAGAAAATATATATATATACTTTTGGCGATGTGTGAAAAATTTATAGTCTTAAATAATTTTGGATAAGAAAATCTATATATAGTGTAGTTAAGGTAATGGTGGTATGATAGATCTTCTTTTTATTAGATTTATAGGAAAAATCTATATTTTTAAATAATATACCATCAATGTCTTCTTTAATCGAAAAGATACAATATTAAATTTTGAAAAAAGATTGCTGATATAAATGAATAGTAAAAGTTTGGAAAGTAGCGAATCTGAATTAGTTGTATATAGGCAATTACAGCAAACCCTTGATGAGACGCCTAAGGGATTCCCTTAAACAAAATCGGGTGTTGAAATTCGTTTATTAAAAAGGCTTTTTACTCCTGAAGAGGCAAAAATCGCTTCAAAATTAAAATTTCACTGGAAAGATTGGGAACCATTAGAGAATATTTACAAGAGGTTGAAACCGTTAGGGTATTCGAAAGAAGAACTAGAAAACTATTTAGATAGTATGATTAATAAAGGAGCTATATGGGGTAGGAAAGAAGGTGATAAAAAATTATACAGTCTTGCATTGCTAATTATAGGAATATACGAATTTCAAGTAAACAAATTAACAAAAGAATTTCTTGAAGATTTCAATCAATATGTACAAGAAGCTTGGGGAAAAAATGCACAAAAAATAGCCATCCCTCAAATGCGAACAATACCAATTGGATTAAATCTTGAACACGATTTAGGAATTGCTAATTATAATGATATAAAACAGCTTTTTGAAAATGTTGAGGGGCCATTTTCCATAATTAATTGTATTTGCCGTCAAGAAAGTGATCTCTTAGGTAACCCATGCCAAATTACTTCACGAAGAGAGGTGTGTATGGGATTTGGTTATATGGCTAAAGCATATAATGATGCAGGTTGGGGGCGTGAAATCACTAAAGAAGAAGCTCTTGAAATTTTAAAGAAAAATGAAGAAGAAGGGTTAATTTTTCGACCAGGGAATTCGCAAAAAATAGATTTTCTATGCTCATGTTGTACTTGTTGTTGTGGAATAAAAGGTTTAAAACAGCTACCGAATCCAGCAGATTTCGTAACATCAGATTATTATGCTGAGGTTGATCCTGATTTATGTACTGGATGTGGAACTTGTATTGATCGTTGTCAAATGGATGCAATTTCACTAGTAGAAGATATTTCTATAGTAAATCGAAAACGCTGTATTGGTTGTGGAAATTGTGTGTTTGTTTGCCAAGAGGATGCAATCCAGCTTAAAAAAAAAGAAAGCCAACATATACCACCAATGAAAGGAACGGACTTATATGATGAAATTACTAGAATGCGTTCTAAATTAAAAGCGAGAGAATTAAGAAAGAAACAAAGACGAGAAAAAAGAGCTGTAGATTAAAAATCCTTAAATGTGTGTATGTATACATATATACATATGACATCCAAAAATATTAGCATAACTGAAGATGTATATAAAA
>JABXKB010000413.1 GCA_013375485.1 Promethearchaeota archaeon
TTTCAAAATATCAACAAATAACCGAAAAAACTCCTATTAAATTATTCAAAAAAGAATATGGTTTGAATGGAAATTAAAGATGTAGATTCAAGAGATTTAAAAAAAATAGTAAATCTTGAACAAAAAATTTTTAAAGAGAATGCATTTTCAGAAGATTTAATGGAAAGGTTAATAGAAAAAAATTTTTTCTTCTTAAAATTAGAAATTAACAAATTAAAAAAACACATAATTGGTTTTATAATAGTTATAAAAGAAAAAGATCGGAAGGATAATGTCAATATTGTTAATTTTCTTATTGATTCCAAATTCCAAAATAGGGGATACGGTTCATATCTTCTGCAACATGTTATAGAAAAAATAAAAAACTTAAAGATTATCAAAAAAATCATATTAAATGTTCAATTAAGTAATACTATTGCCATTACCTTGTATGAAAAATTCAATTTTAAAAGAAATCCATTAATTGTAGAAAATTATTATCATTCTGGAAAAGATGCTTATTTAATGGAACTTAATATTTACTCTTGATAAACTAAAACTTATATATTATTTCTATTATAATTTGTGTAAAAATCAATTTAATTATTTTTAATGATTTTAAAACTAAAGGTGTTAATTAAAAATGGCTCCAGTAGATAAAGACATTCAAGAAGAAATTAAAAAAGGCGTATCACTTCAAAAAGTTGATGAAGCAGAGTTAAAGAAACGAGAAGAAGAGAAAAAGAAGCGTATGGAAGAATTAGAAAAAGTCAAAGAAGCTTTAGGGGAAAAGTAAAAAGATCAATATATCTAATAGTGTTAGTTTTTATCTTTTTTATTTATTTTATTTTTTGTGTAGATTTTTTATAAAGCTAGATTAAATTAAGCTTTTCTTTAATTTTAGATTAGTTTTAAATAATAAACAAATTTTTAGGATTCAGTTAAAGGATTTGAAAATTTTAAATCTTGATCAAAAACATGGAGAAGTCACTGTGAAGACTGAAAATCTTTACGACTTATGGTCTCTTTATAATGTTATTAATAAAGATGATGAGGTGAGTGCTTTAACTCAGAGAAGAGTTGTTCTTAGAGAGGGTACTAAGGGAGAACGTAAATCAATGAGACTAAAATTAAAGGTTGAAGATGTCTCCTTTCATGAATTTTCAAATCGATTGAGAATAAAGGGCAAAATTTTAGAAGGTCCGGAAGATTTTGTCAGCTTTGGAACCTACCACACTTTTAATATTGAAATATCCCAAAAAATAACAATTATTAAAGAAAATTGGTTAAATCACGAAATAAATCGACTAAAAGAGACCTCAAAATTCGAATCTAATTTCATTATAATTATAATTGCGATTGAAACGGGTTTAGCAACAATAGCCTTAATTACAAATTTTAGTCATAATAGAATTGCTACGATAAGAAAAAATATTCCAGGTAAAAGATATAAACAAACTTATCGCAATAAGGCTCTGGAGGAGTTTTATAGTGAAATTCAAAAAGTCTTGATTGAAAATATTAAAAATTCAGAAATTGATTTGATTATTTTTTGTGGACCTGGAAATACTAAAGATTATTTCATAAAATTTCTTCAAAAAGATCCTGAATTTAACTTTAGGGGAAATATAGAAACATGTCATGCAAGTTCAGGGACAGAAAGTGCTATTAGAGAAACTTTAAAATCAAAAAAATTAACTAAACTCAAAAATAAAATTAAAATTCTACAAGAAACGGAGAAAATTGAAAATATTATGACACAATTTGTCGAAGATGCTGATCTTATAGTTATTGGTCTTGACGAAGTAACCAAAGCTTCAGAAAAAGGGGCAATAAGACAGTTATTAATAGCAGATGTCTTAATTAGAGGAACATCAAAAAAAGATAAATTAAAAGTAGAAGAAATTATAAACAATGTAGAAAATTCTGGGGGAGAAATCGACATTATGAGCACACAAAATATCACTGGAGAACAATTAGTAAATCTAGGATCAATAATAGGAATTTTACGATACAAACTCTGATAAATAAAAATGATGGCTGAAATTGTTTACGTGGATGAAAAGTCAGAAATTCCCTTATATGGTGTAGATTTCATTGGTATAATTGATAGAGGTACCAATGTTATTGAATTGAAACCTCTAACTTTATGCAACTTGAAATGTAAATATTGTTTCGTAAGTGCTGGTAATTATAATACTGATTTTGTTGTAGATCCAAACTACTTACTTAAGAAGATAAAAGATATTATTAAAATGAAAGGAAATTATAAGATTGAAATTCATTTTGCACCATATGGGGAAATATTGCTATATTCTGGATTATTTAATTTAATTAAAGAATTATGGAATATTGAAGGAGTAGAAACAATCTCTCTACAGACCAATGGTTTATTACTTAATGAAGAAATAATAAAAAAATTAGAGAAAACTAATGTGACAAGAATTAATATTAGCCTTAATTCATTAAATCAAGATAAAGCTAAGTTCTTAAGTAATTGTGAGAATTATAATATAGGAAACCTTTTAAAAAACATATTACTTCTATTAAAAACACAAATTGACATATTGATTGCCCCTGTTTGGTTTCCAGGAGAAAACGACAAAGATATTGAAGAAATTATTAATTATGTTCTTAATCTAAGAAACAAAGGTTTTTCTCAAAAGAGAATTCAAATTGGGATTCAAAAATATTTGATTTATAAAACAGGGCGAAAATTAAAAAAAATAAGACCAAAAAGTTGGGGTTATTTCTATAAACAATTATCCATGCTTGAGAAAAAATTTAGAATTAAATTAAAATTGGGTCCCCGAGATTTTGGAATCCATAAAAGGAGAATTGGGGCTTCCTTAAATGTACAAAAAAATGATCACATAAGATTAAAAATCATCTCTATAGGTCGATGGAAAAGAGAATATATTGGGAAACTAGATGATAATTATGGTATAAAAGTACTTTTAAATAAGCCTATCCCGCAACCAGAACAACTTATTGGAAAAGATATTGAAGCCAAAATTATTAAAGCCAACTACAAAGATAATATTCTAACAGCATCTTTTTCAATATAAACTTAAATAATAAAAATATTATATTAATCAAAATAAGTAAATCATATTAGG
>JABXKB010000120.1 GCA_013375485.1 Promethearchaeota archaeon
TTTCTTTAAAATACATCCCATTTTCCTTTATTAATTTTTCCCCTCCAGAAGGGACACTCGCAAGTTCTTCTCCAAGATTAAAAGTAATACTTTGATTAAAATTGTGGTTAATGAAAAGATGACAATTCAGATTGACGGGATCAAAGATATTGCTATACTTTGTTGCATATTCACCTTCCATATGTACAGCATCTAAAACATCTCTACAGGCATCAACCGTAAGATTTTCCTCACTTGTTATATCCTCAAGCATATTACATGCTGTGGTATAACGAATACAAGGATAATATCCATTGGCATAATTTGCGAGGTTAAAATTTGTAGATACTAAAAAATTAGTGCTATATTTCCGGGTAAAATTAAATTCTCCCTCTGGACCAACGCTTACTACCACTGCGTCCCCTGAGGCATCAGCAACATGAACTTGACAGCCCCAAGAAGAACCTAAATAATGAGAACGGAACCAATCAATGACATCACTTACATTCTGACATTCATTCAGAATATGCCATGCCAAATCCATGTATTTCAATTCTCGCTCAGGATGAGGATTCATGGATACTGATGGCAGTCCATTTCCATCTAAACATAACCCTTGATCATTCATCCCCCCCTGTACATGCCCATCAGCAGGATCGTTATTATATTTAAATCCAAAACCAACACTTCCATAAGTAGTTATATGTCCATGTGGAGTATTAATTTCTTGAGAAGGTGCAAACCACATATAAGTTCCTGTTAAGCGATAATCCTCATTATTACCAAAAAAAACCTTATTACTATAGTTTACCGTAAATATGGTACAAGAATTAGGAATAATTGTATTCTGAGAGAGATAAGATTGTTTTTCGTATGCTACGAAAGGTTGATTAGGTGAGATTAAGTATAGAAGAAATATTAGGATAATACTAGTAAGTATTATTCTTAGATAGTTAAAACGTTTTATTTCAAATACATGTACTTTCATAATTTAAGAATTCTAAAATAGTTTAAAAAACTTATATAGACCATTTTTTATTTAGTTTCGATAAAAAAATATCAAAATAATACAATTTACTTATTCGAAAATTAAAAATTTGTAGGAGTTTTTGGTTATTCGTTCCATTTGAAGCGGATTTTTTGAATTATTATCACCGGAATGGAATAGTTCGGGATTGTCTTGTCTCCTGATGTAGTCAAATACAATTCTTCTCACATATTCGGAAGTGGTCTTGAAGTTCTCTTTATCGGCAAAATGTTTGATTTGTTTCTTTTCGGTTGGTGTCGCTGTAAATTGAATATATTAATAGGGGTACTTATTTTGGTTTGGGTTCGATTTTTCGCTCATTTGTCTTTTCCTCCATTTTATGAGACACAAGGTTCGAGCCTTTTTAAATTTTATCCCAATTTTCTGTGAAAAATGGATGGAATGGTAAATTCAGAGTCTTTTTTTGAAGGAATTTTAGTGAAAAAAACAAAGCATTTAAAATTTAATTATATCTTTTAGTTTTCCATTATAACAGATATTATATAGTTTAGTAACTGGTCAACAGCCTCCTTTAGTTCTCCCAAGTTATTAACAATAAAATCTGCCTCTGTAAATAACTGATAGTTTTTTGCTCTATCTATTCTTTCTTTTAATAATTCTGATCTTTCTCTTCCTCTTTCCTTTAAACGGTTAATAGTTATTTCAAGAGGGACGTATATGAAGACTACTTTAATATTCGTATAAAGTTCTCTTGCTTTTTTCACCACTGTGCGACTTACGTTTACTAAGACAGGATTTCCTTTTTTAAGCCACTCATCTATTTCTATTGGAATCCCATAATCTAATTTATAGATATGCCATTTTAAAGCAAATTGACCATTTTTTTTCATGCTTTTGAACTCATCTGATGTAACTGAGACGTTTTTTTCAGTTTCAGAGGGGGGTCTCGTTATAAATCTTTTTGGAATATAAATCTGTTTCAAATGAGAAGGATAATTTTTGAGGATTCCTGAGATTATTGTATCCTTACCAGAACCAGAATTCCCAACAACCAAGAATAGTGTACCAGGTAATTCTTTTGCCATTTTACTCTACTTAATACACATTTAATCTATAATCAATTTATAATCTTACAGAATTTAAAATCTATATAAATTATTTAATTCTGATTTGGTTAAAAAGTATATAAATTGAAAGACTTTACTAAAAATGATAAAAATTAAAGTATGGTTAATGTTATTAATCTTACTAAACTAATTTATTCTTCCAGTTATTTTAGAAATTCTCAAAAAACAATGGCGAAAAAAAGAATTAATGAAAGTACAAAAATATCTGATGTACCAGAGAGTTATCAGAGATATATAGACGAGATTCATTCAATATCAAGAAGTAAAAAAGGAGGATGGGTCAGTAATAAGGAGATTGCTGAGAAACTTCAAGTAGAACCTGCTTCCGTAAGTGGTATGCTTGAAAAATTGAAAACAAGTGGATTAATTAAATGGGAACCAAGAAAAGCCATAAGGTTGACGGAAAAAGGGAAAAAAATTGCTAAACAATTAAATGAAACTCATATTCTACTTCACCAATTTTTCGCTGAAGTTTTGAAAATAGATGATCAAAAAGTTATTGAGAATCTATCTTGTGAAATAGAACATCATATCACTCGAGATGTCAAGAATTCATTAAAAGAATTCCTTTCACAATATTTAGATGATTAGATTTAATTATAATCTTTAATTCAATGATGTAACGAACTTAAAATATATTCTTAAAAGTAATAAAAATGTCTGATGAATTAAAGCAAAAAATTAATCTAGTTCATAGGATCTTTGAAAATTTTTCTAATTTTATTGAGTTGAGTGATTTTAGATCATATTTATTATTTACATTAACTAGCCAAGTCCCTACAAATATTATGGCTCAATTAGGGCTAGGATCCAATAAGGAAATAATAAACTTACCTTATAATCCTATTTTTAATATATATTATCAAAAAATCAACCTAATTTCAGCAGGGTCATTAATGATTTATGTAAAAAATGACTCTATTAGTGACAAATTTACTTTAGATAAAGATGATCCAATTATTAAAAATTACCTTAATGTTAATGAGATGAGTCTTGCTTTTCACGGAAAAGAAAAGTTTCTTCTCCCTAAGATTAGTGATTGTAGTGCTTTTGAAGTTAATGGAAATTCGAAATTAACTATAAAAATTGATGATATATTCCATTCTTTAGAGAGTTTCTTAGCTGTTGCTGAACCAAACTTAATTTTTGTGATCGATGCTACAAATGAATCAGAACCTGATTTAGTTTTCACATTTAATATGATGCCACAGATGCCAAGCCGTATGGATCAAAAGGTGTTAAAAATCGATGTATTTTTTGATAAAGATCACAAGACAAGAGATAAAGTTTATTTAAAACGAGAAAAAGATTATACTATTAAATACTTAAAAGATATCAAAGAAGTGAGTCATACTGATTTATATAAATCAGCTTTTTCATTAATATTGCATGTGAAATCATTTTTAAAAGCATATTAAACCTTGTTCCTTTTTTCTTTATCTTATATTCTATCTTAACTAGATTTGAAAAAATGGATATTATCTCATTAATAGCAATAACACCTTTATTAAATTATTGATAGTATTATATTCGTCAGCAATTAAGCGATTAATACCATTAAAGGATTAATATATTCAATTTATAAAACATCCGACTAAATATATAAAGTATAAGATTTATTACTTAGTTTATTTTTAAATTATTCATAAAAAGGGTTGCTTAAATTGAAAATTATTACAATTAATTTGCCAGAGAAGTATTTGCAAGCAATTCAAATTCTTAATGACATGGGCGTCTATCCTTCTCGTAGTGAAGCAATAAGAATTGCCTTGCATCAATTTTTATCAAATGAGTTGAAAATGTTTAAGGATCTCGAAGTTGACAGCTTTAAAATGTTAATGAGAAGCAAAAACAATAAAAACAATTAATTTACCTTTTTTTTTTTATCATTTTAGATTATAGAATTTATGAATATACACTAAAATCTTTTAGGGATTTGAAATTCGGGAATAACCTAATTCAAGTATTATATAGAAAATCAATCCAATTTAAGTTATTAAATAACTCTCAAGCAATAGAGATACTCAATACTTTCATTAGATAATATTTTCAAATTTTTCAATACTTGCACCATAGCTCAACATATAAATACCTAACTATTTTATTTTCAATTAGAAAAAAAGGAGTGAAAAAAAATGAAGATAGGTTTACTAGGCACAGGAAAATTAGGGAGTACTCTAGGAAAAATTTGGGCAGAAAAGGGTCATATAATTATGTTTGGCTCTCGGGATCCTCAGAAAGCAAAAAAGTTAGCTAATTCAATTGGTTTTGATGCAAGTGGAGGAACATATGAAGAAGTCGCAAAATTTGGGGATGTTATCATTCTTGCAGTTCCATGGTCTGGAGCAAAAGAATCAATCAAAATGGCAGGAGATTTAGTAGGCAAGATTATTGTAGATTCTACTACTACTGCTGCACCTCATTTGGGAGGTCCATTGAAAGCACATGCCCCCTCTGCAGCAGCAAAAGTCGCAAAATGGGCAGTAGGGGCTAAAGTAATAAAAGCAGTTCATACTATTGGAGTAGAAAGTTTAAATAAATTACAATTTGGTTCCCAACAAGCAAGTTTATTTATTTGTGGAGATTATCTAGATGCGAAATCAAAAGTGAAGCAATTAGGACTCGATCTCGGTTTTGATGTTATAGATGCGGGATCACTCACAAATGCTAGACTAATTGAACCACTCGCAATGCTTTGGATAGAGTTAGCTTATAAGCAAGGAATGGGAACTGATATTGCATTTAAATTATTACGTCGTAGAAAAGCAAAATAAATTATTAAATCATTTTATTTTTATCCTTCCTATTTTATTATTAAATATTGAAATGATTTATTCTTCACTTCAATTTATACATAAATCAATAAAATAGATTTAATTTAAAACTTATAAATAATCACATCTAAATAATATTTCAATAACTGAATTATAATGATTGAAACATGAGGATTGCACGATATTTTAGTAATGATGATATAAAAACTGATGAGATGCCTAAACCAATAATAGGCTCAGAAGAGTTTCTAGTTAAGGTAAAAAAATCGGGAATTTGTGGCTCAGATATTCTAGAGTATTATCGAAAAGCAAAAATGAAAAAATTAGGAGTTGATTCTTTAATATTAGGTCATGAAATCGCAGGAGATATCGTTGAGATTGGCGAATCAGTTAAAACCCTTAAAGTAGGAGATCGTGTATTTGTATCTCATCATGTTCCTTGTTTTGAATGTCATTATTGTAAACAAGGGCATCATACTGCTTGTAACTTACTTCATACCACAAATTTTGATCCTGGAGGCTTTGCTGAATACGTTAGAGTTCCCAAAATCAATATTGAAAAAAATGGGGTCTATGTTTTAGATCGAAATGTATCTTATGAAGAAGGCGTCTTTATTGAACCCTTAGGATGTGTATGTCGTGCACAACGTTTAGCAAATGTTAAAAAAGGATTAACAGTTTTGATTTTAGGTTGTGGTGTGTCTGGATTATTGCATGTCCAATTAGCAAAACTTAGAGGCGCAAATAAGATAATTGCAACTGATATTAATGAATTTCGTCTACAAAAAGCAAAGGATTTTGGAGCCGATGAAGTCTTTAACGCAAAAGTAGATTTACCTGATGAGATAAAAAAGATAAATAAGTATAGATTAGCTGATATTGTCATAGTATGTACTGGAGTCGTATCAGCAGCAAACCAAGCTCTAGAATGCGCAGCACCTGGAGGTAAAATTATTTTTTTTGCGGTTCCAGAACCATGGGTTTACCTTAATGTTCCTATAAATAAATATTGGAGAAATGAAATTACAATAACGACTTCTTATGGTGCAGCTCCAGAAGATCTTGATGAAGCATATAACTGGATACTTTCTAAAAGAATCAATGTTGTAGATTTAATTACTCATAGATTCCCACTCAGTAAAGCAAGTGAAGCTTTCAAAGTAGTTTGTGAAGCTGGTGAATCTATTAAAGTAATTCTAGAACCCGAAGAAGATTAAATTCTTAAAAAATTTATTTATTGAAGAGTTCACTTCTCTGGATATGCTTCCGAATTATCCAAGACTCCCATAAAGTATATATTTCAAATAAAAAGTCTTTTAATTTTCTTTTTGGAAAAAAAACATCCATTTTAAGTAATTGATTAACAGCATCATCTTCAGATTTTTTTAAATAATCTGATGTCTTTAAAGCTTTGTCGACTTTTTGTTGGTTTTTCTCAATTTTTGCTCTCATATATTCAAATGGATGTGTATCCGGATTTTCAACAATATATGAATGACTTGAAGTTAAGTATTTAACATCATTTAAAAAAATGGACTCTGCTAGGTTAATATCCTCAAGATATTGTTGAATTGAAGCTTGTCTAAACCCGTACCAAGGTCCAAAACCGTCAACGTTAGGTTTTGGTTTATCAAATCCTAGACAACTGATATGAAATACTTCTTCAGTAGGTAATAAGAGTCCTATATGTGCTTTTGAATGTCCTGGTAATGAAATGGTCTTAATGTTAAAGTCTTCAAATTTTAAAAAATCTCCTGGTTTGAATGGATTTACCTTCTTGCACTCATGAAATCCATTTAATTCTCCAAATTTTTCAACAGAAATATAATCCATCGCCTCATCAAAACCAAAGCCTCTGTAAAAATTGTGAAGATCTAACAAAAAGTTTGCCTCAGGATTAGGTGCGTGGATAATAGCTCCATTCTGCTCCCAAGAATACACATGACAAGTGTGATCGACATGTGCGTGAGTACATACATAATTTGATACAGGTCCATATATATCATTTAAAGATTTAATATATTTAGGTTCAATATTTAAATCAAGGGCTATAGAATATCTATTTCTACCTTTTTTGGGTAAAATAAGAAGTCCATCACAACATGAGAATAAAAAGGGTGTCTTTATTTGGTGAATTAGCAAAATATCTTCAGATACTTTTCTAATATCTAGATTATCGATTTTTGGTAAAGTCATAGAACTAAGGTATTGAAAAATATTCAATAAGTTGCGATAAAAAATAAATTAGAATTTAATAACTTAACCTTGAAGAAACCTATTTTTTCAATAATAATTTCTGATAATCTAAAGAAAAAAAAAGAGGTTTTAGAATTTGAATTTCTTTTAATCTTTACTTAAGTAATGGTTTCATTTTATCTTCCTGTTGTAGAAAAGTAAGTAGAAAAAGAGCTAACAAAATTATTGTGATTACAAGAGTTAATGCACCCATAGCAGGGTCAAAAACAGTGAAACTGATAATCGAAGTAACGAAATTAGCAACTAGCCATACAACTTCAAGAATTACTACAATTTTAACTTCTTTCCATTCTTTAGCCATGATTCCAAAAAGAGAGCTCACCGTAAGTCCCGCAAAAGCAGATGCAACTGTCAAAGTTATAGCATGAACCTCATTAGTAACCGTCATTCCATATAGAGGAACAGAGATATTTGGCATAAAAAATAAGATTGTAAAAATGAGTGCTATTACAAAATGGATTATAAAAGTTAATTTCGTGAATTTTTGAATTCCTTCAGCCATTTTTTAAATCACTTTTTTTAAAAATTTCTTTTAATTAAATGATTTTGCATACTTATGTTCCCTATTATATAAATGTAGAAATCTCAATAATATTAGGTTAGATATGAGATTTAACTTAAAATTAAAAAATAAGAAAATAAAAAGGTAATTATAATCCTTTAGGACCTTGTTTATAAATCTCAAATGCTTCATCTACTGAAGCTTTATCATGGACGATAGCCCTTACAGCTTTAATCATACCTAATGGACTGTCACTTTGAAATATATTTCGTCCCATATCGACACCTACGGCACCGTTATCAATAGCATTTTTTGACATCTGTAATGCATCTCTTTCTTCAATCTTCTTACCCCCTGCAATCACTACTGGTGCTGGACAAATGCTAGTTACTTCTTCAAAATTTTCACAATAATATGTTTTTACAAAAGTAGCACCTAATTCTGCTGCCATTCTACTCGCCATCCCTAGATACCGTGCATCTCTTACCATCTCTCTTCCCACGGCAGTGACAGCAAGCACGGGTATTCCATATTCTTGCCCAAAATTTACAAGCGTGGAAAGATTCATTAAACTTTGTTTCTCATATTCTCCACCAACAAAAATTGAACATGTAATAGCAGAAACATTTAGCCTTATCGCATCCTCAATAGAAACATTAATTTCTTCATTAGATAATTCCTTGAGCATACTAGCTCCTGCTGATACTCGTAAGACTATAGGTACATCAAGTTCTGTTGGTACACAATTTCTCAACATTCCACGAGTTAACATAAGAGCATCAGCATATTCAAATAATGGGCTCATATCACTAAAACATTTTAATTGACCCGGTATGTTTCCAAAATATCCGTGATCAATAGCCAACATAACACATCGTCCAGATTTGGGCTTAATAATTCTATTTAATCTATTTTGAAAGCCCCAATCACCCACTACAACCATTTTTTGTTCCCTTTTTAATATTTTGAATATAAAATAAGATTATTTTGTTAAATAATTAACGATCTATTTTTTATTTTTTCTAAAAAACCTAAAAAAGTTTAACCTATGCAAAAATATTTAAAGTACACTTAAGAATTCTCCAACTCTATTCTTGATTTTAGAAGCGATTTTTTTTGAAATATTCCGACTTATAAACAATTTTATCAAATTCATGTGGTAAGCACTAATTTTCTTTATGCTCAAAGCCTTTGATATTTTATCTAATA
Organism: Promethearchaeota archaeon; assembly: GCA_013375485.1. Classification (GTDB taxonomy): domain Archaea; phylum Asgardarchaeota; class Lokiarchaeia; order Sigyniarchaeales; family SOKP01; genus Loki-b32. Next base: position 8,836 of record JABXKB010000120.1, read on the forward strand.
ATTCATCTTCATAAATTCCGTCAACATCCTGAAGAATTGAAATTGCATAACTAACTTCCCTTGCAAGAAAAGCTATATCTTGTTGTAAAAGTTTGAGTTGTTCTTCTTCATCAATAATTTCTAAGGCTCGCTTAATAATTTCTTCTTCAAATTTAAGTTTAGTAATCCATGGTGTTTGAAAAATATGTTGATGTGTGTCCATTATAAAAGCGTCCTTATCTTTAACCTTAATTTTATCAATAGCTGTTTCTTCAAGAAGATATATTGTTTTATGTCCTTTGTATCCCTCAGGCAAGATATTATCTCCAATTCTATTTAATATATCCTCATTATATTCGAATATATCATCTTTTAATATGTAAGTGGGATAATTAAATATCTTGGCGTGTATTAAATTTAAAATTCCGTATACTCCAAATGTTTTGATTAAATTTCTGAGATTTATTTTACCTGTAACCTCCGTTTCAGCTTGAGGTGAAACGGTCAACATTTGGATATCGATTTTCTCATACCCTCTTATTTTTCCTTTTGTATCTACAAAAACAATAAATTGGTGTTCTGGACATACAGCGTTTATCGGGACTTGTATTTTTACCGAGCCAAATTTTTTTTGAGAAAATATAGCTTCAGGAATATTAATATTTTTCATCACACTACAAATAGGGCACACAACTTCGAGTGTTTTAAATGTCTCAGCCATTATCCAAATTAATTAGCATTTTATTTTACTATCATTATTAATGAACAAGATTAAAAAACTCTTTTTTCCAGATATAATATTTTTTAACATAGTTAAACCCACACACGATTTTTATATCTCTATTTATAATAATATCTCTCAACTTTCTTGCGCCTTCCATAGTTGATTCTGTCGAGCCATAAGGGTTTAATATGAAATTCTTACCAGATTGTATTAAATAATCACAAACAAATAGTACATCTCCAAAAATATAAAAAGTAAATCCTGGTGTATGACCATCAATAATATATGCTTCAATTCCCGACAACCTAAAATCTTGATTAAATTTTTTATCAAAATGGTGCATTCTTGCAATAAAATGTTCTGAATCTTTTTTATGAATCCAAACAAATGCGGTATAATATCCTCTATAGAGGTTAGATGCTCCAAGAAAATGATGATGTGTAAATAATATTTTATCCATTGGATCCAAATTTTTACTAAACGTGGATGGACAATCAATCCAAATTTTTTTATTTTCAATCTCAATACAATAAGCAGAATGTTCAAGTCCTAAAGCGGGATATGAATTCAAACGATTTATTTTGTCATTTACTTTAGAACTCACAACTTTATATTTTTGAGAACATTCTTCTGCAGTAATAAAATTTTCATTAGACGCACCACAGAAAGGACATACTTTAGGGTAATAATTTACGATGTTAAAACCACATCTAAGGCAAACATATTGTTCTTCTTCTGAGGATATCATTTCACTTAATTTGTTTGAGATTATCTAAATATTAATAAGACTTCTTTTGGATTATTTCTTATTGAATTTATTAAAAATTTTTTATATATTTAATTGGTATAATTATGAATATTAACGTTTCTGAAGAAGATTCCAAATACATGTATGACTTTGTACGAAGAATTATTGATGAAATTGGACCGAGAATGTCATGTAGTTCACAAGAAGCAGAAGCAGCTGAATTTATCAAGAATGAGCTTGAAAAATCCTGCGACGAGGTTTCCATGGAGGAATTTACATGTCATCCAAAAGCATTTTTAGGTTGGATTAAGTTGGATATGTTTATGATTGTAATTTCGATTCTCCTTTATTTTATAAGCCAAATATTTACAGACCAATTCTGGTTATTAGTAATAGCTATAATATCCTTCCTTTTTATATTATCACCGTTTTTAATAATGTGGGAAGAATTTTTTAATTACAGAGAATTTATTGACCCATTATTTCGTAAAAAATCCTCACAAAATGTAATTAGTAAATTTAAATCAGAGGGAGAGTTAAATAGGATTATCATTTTTTCAAGTCATATGGATACCGCCATTGAATTTAAATTGATGAAACTATTGGGATGGAAATTTATACTCATAGCATTTGGAGTAATTTTTCTTATGCTAATGTGGTTGGTTCTTTCATTTTTACATTTAACCTTAATTTTAATCGGATTCATTAGTCTTAAAGCAATTTTTTTGAATATTATGATTTGGGCTCTTATTATTGGAAGTCCTTTTATTATCCTTCTTTACTTTTTTGTACCACTTGGAGATAAGGGGAATGTAGTACCAGGTGCAGCAGATAATCTAAGTAGTTGTTCAGTTATTCAAGGAATGGGAAGATATCTAAAAAAAAATAGAGATATTATCCCACCTAACACTGAGATAAGATTGATTAGCTTTGGTTGCGAAGAAGTTGGTTTAAGAGGTTCATATCGGTATGTAGAAGCTCATCATAAAGAACTAAAAAAGTGCGACACTCTTGTTGTAAATATGGATGGACTTGAGAAACCCGATCATATTTATATAATAGAATTCGAACCTACTACTAGAACTTGGCACTCTGAGGATGTTATTCAAAAATTATCAAGAGCGGCAGAAATAGTAAATATTGAAGCAAAACGAATAGGCTCAGGAAGATTAGAAAAAGTATTAGGGCGTTTAACTGGTGGTTCTGATGCTGCCGCTTTCTCAAAAGCAGGTATTAAGGCAGGTTTTATAAATGCAGCTGATTGGAAAAATCGCTCAAGTTATTACCATCAATCTGGAGATACTCTTGATAAAATTGAAAAAGGGACATTAGAAGCTGTTTTAAAAATAATTATAGCTTTTTTAATTAATGAGTCTAAATTAAAATCATAATTTTTATAATTTCCATTCTTTTACTAATTAATTTTCATTTAGTTTTGTACATTTAGATTTATATTAGGAGATATTTATGGAAATTGAAATTTCAAACAAAGATTCTGATTATATGTACAATATTGTACAAAAGATAATTGATGAATGTGGACCGCGAATGCCCTGTAGTCTTCAAGAAGCCAAAAGCGCGGAGATTATTAAAAAAGAACTTGAAGAAACATGTAATGAGGTAGAGATAGAACCCTTCAAATGTCATCCAAGAGCTGCCCTTGGGTGGATAAGAATAGTAATTTTTTTTGTTGTAATATCATTTTGCTCATTTTTCTTAATAAAACTATTTCAAGAATCATTCTGGGCATATTTTTTATCCGTTTTATCATCGTTTTTTATATTTTTAGGAATTTTAATTGCTTGGAAGGAGTTCTTTTGTTATAAGGAGTTCATTGATCCTCTATTTAAAGAAAAAGACTCTCAAAATGTTATAGGTAAGATAAAAACTACAAGTGAAATTAAAAAAATCATAATTTTTTCTGGCCATCATGATAGTGCTTTACAATTTAATCTTTTAAGGTATTTAAAGCATGGGTATGTAATAGTAATTTTTTTAGGGCTAGGCATTTTCTTTTTTTGGTTTCTAGCCTCCTCAATTTTCCTTATATTAACCATCTTCACATTTGCA
>JABXKB010000121.1 GCA_013375485.1 Promethearchaeota archaeon
ATCTAAATATTAATATATCTCATGAAAGGGATTCAATTTCTTTTAAAAAGTTAATTGAAAAGGATATTGATGTAAATAATCAGAGAACAATCCGTGGAGATTGTTATTTAATGTTCCAAGCAGTTAAAAGGACTATGATAATAAAATCCAATTGGAAATTAGTTAATAATAATGGAATATTTTCGCTGTACAATTTATCTGAAGATCACTTAGAAAGAAAAGATGTTAAAAACGAACATCATGAGATTTATGATGAACTATATAAATTTTATTTAATGACTGAATTAAGAGCATATAAGACATTTGAATCACTACTCTATTCTCTTTATAAACAGAGTATCTTACCAAAATTAAAATCATCAAAAATTTTTATTCCTAGACAATTTCCTCCTCAACTTGTAAGATTTCTCAAAGAAAACCTAACGAAAAATAACACCATTATAAACACTCAAGATTTAAATGACCTTCAATTAAATGATGATCAAAAACTTACTACTATACTCTTTTATAACAGACTTACTGGAATTAGATTAAAGAAATTAATAAGAAAATATAAAGAGCAAACCAAGAGATTCATAATTTTGGATACAGAATTAAATGAAGTTTCCAGTCAATTAAATCAAACGGGGTACTTAAAATTCGTACTTAGGTCAATTTGGGCTCGGAGAAGACTCTTATTTCAAAGATGGAAGGAGATTATTGTTTGGATTTTATATTTTCCATTATATTTCAACAAGCATGCCAGAAAATATTACAAATAACTAATTCCTATTTTTCTCCTAAAGATCTCATTGAATTATAAAAAATTTTCTTTTGACTCTCCTAAAAGTTTTAATCAAATAATGAATAAGAAAGAAAAGATATTTAAAGTTAGGGAAAAAATGATTAAAATACCTAATAATTAAGTGAATACCTAATCAATTTACCTATATAAAATTTCATAGTTTTCAATATAACTAAAAAATCTTTTGAAAATCAAAATCCTAAAAGTTTATATAGGTAAATGCACTTGTAAAGTTAATAAACTTTTCATGTCGTTGTATGCCGAAACGAAAATATACCAATCTCGAAGAAGTTAAGAAAATTTATGATAGTGTCAAAAAAATCGGATATAAAAAGACATCTGAAAAATTTAATGAACATATTTCACTTCTAGAGCGAATTGTAAGAAGATATGAAGAAAACAAGGAAGTAAAAGATATGAAAGTAATTATTATAGCTGCAGGTCCGAGTACAAGATTAAGACCTCTAACGGAATATAAACCAAAGTGTTTATTAGAAATTGAAGGTAAAAGCATCCTTGAACGAACAATGGATGTTTTTCGTTACTATGGTGTTGATGATTTTGCTATTGTTCGAGGATATCAAAAAGAAACTATCGACTTACCAAATATTTCCTACTATGATAATGATGATTTTTATAATAATAATATTCTCGAATCCTTATTTTACGCGAAGGAGGCAATGAAAGATGGTTTTATTTTCACATATTCAGATATTTTGTATAGTAAAAATGTCGTTAAAAAACTCTTGGATTCCCCTCATGATTTTAGTTTTATCGTAGATACTGATTGGAGGAAAAGATATGAAGAACGCACGAAACATCCTACAGACGAAGCTGAATTAGCAATTGTGGAAGATGGAAAGATTATTCATTTATCAAAATTTTATAATCCTGATGCGTGTTATGGAGAATTCATCGGTCTCGGGAAATTTTCAAAAACAGGAGCAGAGATCTTAACACGAAATTATAATCGTGCGAAATATAATAAGACATGTAAATTTGAGGGACGATTCCATGATGCTACATCGATACAAAAGGCATACTTAACAGATATGCTTGAAGAGCTTATTTTCCGAGGGTATCCGATGTATTCAGTCGATATAAAAGGAGAATGGGTGGAGATGGATACTGATGAAGATTATGAATATGCTCAACAATTAATAAGAGAAGGAAAAATATAAACTTAGGTTAAAAAATATGGTCGAAATTGAAAACACAAGTAGTGAAATTGAAGCAAAAGAAAAGTTTAAGAAATGGAGGTTGCGGATATTTTTTACTGTTTGGATTACTTATATGATGTATTATATCGGACGTACAAATATCTCAATAGCAAAACCCTATCTTATGCCTGAATATGGTATTTCAGCAACATTGATGGGATTTGTTGGAACTACATTTTTCTTAGCTTATGCTTTTGGACAATTTGTTAATGGTTTTTTAGGTGATAAAATTGGAGCAAGACGATTTATAACCGTAGGTTTAATTGTCTCTTCTGTTATAAATTTGTTTATGGGAGTAGCTTTTGAATTTGTTTGGCTTGCATTTCTACTCTGGGGTTTGAATGGATACTTTCAATCAATGGGATGGGCACCTTCAGTAAAAACTGTTGCTAATTGGTATCCTCCAGATGATAGAGGAAAATGGTCCAGTAGACTTGCTACTTCATATTTGCTTGGAGGTGTTGTATCATGGATAATTGCAATTTTCATAACAGATACACTTAGTTTAAATTGGCGATTTTCTTTTATCATACCAGGAATTATAATGTTAATCATGGCGACTCATTTTTATTTAAGAAGTAAAAATGCTCCTGAAGAGGTTGGCTTGCCAACTTTGGAAGAAGAATGCGATGGGAAAATTGTATTGGGTGATTGCCGTGAAGATGAATTTGTAGGTTTTAAATACACGATTGGTACAATAATTAAGACAAAAACAGTTCTTTTTGCCTCTTTTGGGTTATTTTGCTTGAATATGGTAAGATATGGCTTAACAGACTGGCTCCCTTACTTATTAAGTCCTGAAATTACAGGTGCGGGATATTTTCCTGTATGGAAATCTATTTTCTATCCTATTGGTGGGACAATTGGGGTTCTTATTGGTGCATGGATTTCAGATAGGTTTGCAGGAAAAAGAAGAATCCCTGTCGTATGCGCTTTTTTCTTTGCATTAGCATTGACTTTACTAATATATACATTTTTACCTCCACTTGATATAATCTTTGGAATTCCAGTATTGATTTTAATTGGCTTATTGAATTTTGCACCTCATGCACTTTTGGTTTCTACTATACCAATGGAATTTGGAACGAGAAAAGCTGCTTCTGCTGCTACGGGTTTTATTGATGGATGGGGATATATTGGAGCTGCCATTACAACTTTTACATCTGGAGCTCTTATTGATGCTGCTGGATCTGGATCTGTTTTTATACTCTGGATTATAGTCGCATTAATAGGGGGTGTAGTCCTATTATTGGATTGGAAAAGCATGCCAGAAAGAAAAGAATATGTTTAATATTCAAAAAAATCTATATTTTTATTTTATTTAATTTTAGGATGGAAAAATCTAATTAATCTTGATAAATTTATCTAGTTAATCTATGAAGAATTTATTAGTAATGGATTCAAATTTTATTCAAAAATAATCACATATTATTAGATCATGCTTAATCTAAAATTTATATCAATTTAAAGTGATATCGATGGAATTAAAATTAAAAAGAAGGATCTTACCTGATGAAAGAAGGAGAATTTTGAAAAATTTACTCGATAAAAAGGGTTTTGCACGAATTCTAGAAGCACATAATGGACTTAGTGCTATAATTGCTAATAATATAAAGGAAATAATTAACAATGAAATTCTCGAATTTGATGGATTTTGGGCTAGTAGTTTTACAGATAGCGCAGCTAAAGGATATCCTGATATAGAAATTATTGGCGTAGAGTCGCGATATGAGACGATAAGACAAATTTTAAATAATACAAATAAACCTATGATTATTGATGGTGATACAGGAGGAGAGGCCGCAAATTTTGAATATTTTGTAAGAACATTAGAAGATATGGGTGTTTCAATGGTTATTATTGAAGATAAAAAATTCCCAAAAAGAAATAGTTTAGAAAGTGGTACAATCCAAGATCAAGAAGACCCAGAAATATTCGCTACAAAAATCAAAAGAGGTAAAGAAGTCCAAATATCGAAAGATTTCATGATTGTAGCACGTATCGAAAGTTTAATTTCAGGTTCTGGGTTAAAAGATGCTATTTTTAGAGCAAAAAAGTATCTTTTAGCAGGTGCTGACGGAATTATGATTCATTCTAAAGATATTGATCCTAAAGAGATATTAGATTTTGCTATGGAATATAATAAATTATCAAAAGAATTAGGCTTTAGAAAACCATTAGTATGTGTTCCTACGACGTATAATACAATTTCAGAAGATAAATTACAAGATTTTGGTTTTAATATCGTTATATATGCTAATCACCTCTTAAGAGCAGCTCATAAGGCTATGAAGGAAACTGCTTCAATAATTTTAAGAAGTAAAAGAGCTTTTGAAGCAGAATCCATGTGTAGTCCTGTGAAAACTGTTTTTAAAGATGTAGGGTTTTTGGATGTTAAAGAAAAAGATATGAAATATAATAAAGGCCATATAAAAGTTATTATTCCTGCCGCCGGTACAGATCCAGAATTTGATATTCCAAAGGCAATGACTATTTTAAAAGGTAAACCTGTTCTCCAGAGACAAATAGAAACGTTAAAGAATTGTGGTATTAACGATATTACAGTGATTAGAGGATTTAAAAAAGAGGAATTTAGTATTGATGGAGTATCATATATCGATAATAATGATTATGATAAGTATTATATTCTACATTCTCTATTTAAAGCAGAAGAACAAATGGAGGGAGGGTTTCTATTTATTTATTCAGATATTTTGTTCAATGAACAAATAATAAAAAACCTACTAACCTCAAATGGAGATATTATTTTAGCATTAGATAATTCCTATACTTATCACAAACATAAGATTGATAAAAATCTTGAACTTATTCTTACAAAAAATAAACCAAGCGAACAAACAAGAGATCTTTACCAAATAGAGAATGAAATTATAAGAATTGGAAGAACTATTAATATGGACATGGCAGATTATGAATTTACGGGAATAGCATACTTTTCAGAATATGGAGTTGAGATCATTAGAAGAATATATAATGAGTGCAAATTGAATCATAAAGGGAATTTTCATGAAGCAGATTCATTTGGGAAAGCATCTTTTATAGATCTTATACAAGAAGTGATAGATAGAGGGTTCAGAGTAGACATTTTGGAAGTTCATAAAGGATGGTTTGAAATTCATAATAGAAAAGACATTGAAGTTGCTGAAAGATTAATTTAATTAAAAAATTAAAATCTAAGTAAAAAACATAATACTATAATTCCAACTAAACTAGAATATGATTGAATATTTAGGATATAATTCGATAAATAAATTAAGTGAAATCCTAGAAAAGCATTCTTTCCATAAAATATTTTTAATAACCGGAAAGGGTTCTTTTGAAAAAACTAGTATTAAAAAAGTTATTCTTGAAATTTTAAAGGATTATGATTTTTTTCAGTTTAATGACTTTTCTCCAAATCCTAAAATCAATGATATAAAAAAAGGATTAGAACTATTTAAAAAACAAAAGTTTGACGTAATTCTTTCTGTTGGAGGAGGATCAGTTATAGATATGGGAAAATGCATTTCAATATTATCAGCTAATTATGGATCTCCTGAAGATTTTGTTCTTAAAAAAAAAAAAATAAATAATAAGGGGGTACCCTTAATTCGAATTCCAACAACGGCAGGTTCTGGGAGTGAGGCAACTCATTTTGCTGTTGTGTATATAGATAAAAGTAAATATTCATTAGGGGATTCTGATTACATGCAACCTGAATATGTAATTGTCGATCCTCAATTTTCAAATAATTTACCTAAGAATTTAACAGCCATTTCTGGCTTAGATGCATTTACACAGGCTATTGAATCCTATTGGAATATAAATTCCACAAATGAATCAAAAAATTATGCTAGAAAAGCAATAGAATTAATAATGAAAAATATCTTAAAAGTAGTTTATAATCCGAGCAGTGAATCAAGAAATAACATGGCATTGGCAGCAAATTTATCTGGTAAGGCAATAAATATAACAAAAACTACAACCTGTCACGCTATTTCATATCCTATTACTTCCTATTTTAATGTGCCGCATGGACATGCAGTTGCTTTAACTTTACCTTCTATGATTGTTTTTAATTCAAATGTAAATAAGGAAGATGTTAAAGATTCTCGTGGAGTTGATTATGTAAAACAAATTATGAAAGAGCTAATATCAATTATAGGAGTTTCTAATTTTACCAAGGCAAAAGAAAAAGTTAAAAATTTAATCAAAAATGTTGGATTAGAAACAAATCTTGGAAAATTAGGGATAAAAACTCAGGATGATATCGAAATTGTTATAAAAAACGGATTTAACCCCGAAAGAGTTAAAAATAATCCAAGATTATTGACAGAAACTCAATTAAGAAGCATTTTAGAGGGTCTTAGATGAAAGTTTTGTTGTTAAATTCGGGGATTGGTAAAAGGTTAGCTCCTTTAACTAATAATATACCAAAATGTCTTGTTAAAATAAGAGAAAATGACACTATTTTAGATCACCAATTAAAGAATATATTAAAATGTGGTTTTAAAGAATTTATTATTACTACTGGTCCATTTGAGGAAACAATTAGAAATCATATTGAACATTATTATCCCTCAATTAAAATTCAATATGTTAATAATCCAGTTTATAATAAAACAAATTACATTTATTCTTTATACTTAGCTAAGGATATTATAAATGGTGATATCTTATACTCTCATGGAGATTTAATCTTTTCTGATAACTTGGTAAAATTATTACTTGAATCTAAGGACGAGAATTGTGTTTTAGTGAATAAAAGCATCCAACCCCCAGAAAAGGATTTTAAATCAATAATATTTAACGATAGAATATATAAAATTGGAGTTAATTTAAGAGGTGATAATACAGCCTTCTTAGCTCCATTATATAAATTGTCTAAAGGATTTATATTAAGATGGCTTCAAGAAATTGAATCTTTTATAGAAAATAATAGAGTAAATTGTTATGCTGAAGATGCTTTAAATGAAATTTTGGATATACTTATTTTAAAACCTTGTTACTATAATGAATTTTGTGTTGAGATTGATGATCATGAAGATTTAGAAGGAGTAAAGAATTATCTAAATAAAAATATATAAATTTTAAAAAAATAAAAGATAAAAATGATTTCTTGTGAAGAATTTTTTAAAATCTTAAATGAACATAATTTAACCTTTTTTACAGGCATTCCAGACTCAACATTTAAGGATTTGATGAAATTTCTAACCGATAATCATAGTGAAAACCTTGAAAATATCATTGCGTGTAATGAATGTGAAGCAATTGCTATAGCATCAGGTTATCATTTAGCAACTAATAAAATAGGAGTTGTTTACATGCAAAATTCTGGATTTGGAAAAACTGTTAATCCCCTTACATCTTTATGTGATCCTGAGGTATATTCAATTCCTATTCTTTTGATGGTTGGATGGCGTGGAGAACCAGATAAAATGGATGCACCACAACATAAAAAAATGGGTAAAATTATGTTACCACTTATGGAAACACTCCAAATACCTTATGCAGTATTAGAACCTAAAGGACAAGAAATTGAAAAAGCACTAAATAAAGCATTAAAGTATTTTACCAAGAAGAAGGGTCCCTATATCTTTATATTTCGGAGAAATTTCTTTCAAGAATATGAAATGAAGTATGTTTTATCAAATAAGTATAATCTAACAACAAAGGAAGTAATTCAGATAATTTTAGATAGTTTATCTAATAATGACATCGTTGTTTCTACTACTGGTTATATATCAAGAATAGTATTTGAATATAGAGAATCAAATAAAAAAGATCATTATAAAAGTTTCTATAATATAGGATCTATGGGATGCGCTAGTTCTATTGGATTAAGTATAGCACTCCAAAAACCAAAGAATAGGATTATTGTTTTTGATGGGGATGGTGCCGCTATTATGCAAATGGGTGCATTTTCAACTATAGGAAAATATTCACCTTCTAATTTTGTGCATATAATTATAGATAATGAAGCTCATGAATCTACAGGAGGGCAACCAACAAATTCTACTAGTATCAAATTTATAGATATAGCGAGAGCATCAAACTATAAATGGAGTGCTAAAGTTCAGACTAAAGAAGAATTAATTGAATCTCTTGATCATATGAAAAATCGAAATGGTCCGATTCTAATTTTAATAAAAACAAAACTTCATTCCGAATCATATTTAAAAAGACCAAATAAACTTCCAAAAGAATATAAAGAAGAATTTATGAATTATTTATTAGATTTGTGTTAAATAATTCCATTATTGTATTAAATCAATTTTTCTTTCTGAAAATTTTTATATGATATGCAATTTTTAATGATAAAATCAGATTTAATATTTTAAGTGGAGTACATTGAATATTGAAGAAAAAAGGATTTTAGTTACTGGAGTTGCTGGATTCATAGGGAGCAATTTAACTGATAGATTACTTAATTTAGGTGCAAATGTAATTGGTGTTGATAATCTTTTTAATGGGCGGTTAGAAAACCTAGAAGAGGCTTTAAATTATAAACATTTTCAATTCCATAAAGGAGATATAAGGGATTTAAATTTCTTACTTGATATCTTTAAAGATATTGATATAATATTTCATGAAGCAGCATTTACTAGTGTGCCTCAGTCAATAAAAATGCCAGAATCATGTAATGATGTTAATATAAACGGTACTTTAAATTTATTAAATGCTGCTAGAAAAAGAGATGTTAAGAAAATAATTTTTGCTTCGAGCTCTTCTATATATGGAGATACTCCAACATTACCTAAAATAGAGAGCATGCCAAGAATACCAATTTCTCCTTATGGTGTAACAAAACTAACATGCGAATCATATATGCAGGTTTTTCATCAGGTTTATGGATTAAATACGATTTCATTACGTTATTTTAATGTTTTTGGACCAAGACAACAAGATTCTCCTTATAGTGGAGTAATTGCAATTTGGTTAGGTCAAATAATCAAGAATAAAAATTTGATTATATTTGGTGATGGAAACCAATCAAGAGACTTTACATATATAAAAGATGTTGTTCAGGCAAATATCTTAGCAGCTGAAAATAAAATTTCAGGAGAAATTTTAAATATTGCTGCTGGTTCTCCAATAAAATTGCTGGATCTTGCGAAATTAATGTTAAAACTCACAAATAAGGAGGATTTAGGAATCAATTTTGATCTCCCGAGACCCGGAGACATTATACATAGTTTTGCTGACATTTCAAAAGCAAAAGAAGTTTTAAAATTTCAACCAAAATATACTCAAGAACTAGGACTAAGAGATTACTTTGAATGGTATTGTAAGAAATATGGGATTAATTTAAAGATAAAATAAACATAATTAGAACCATGGAAACCTTTAGAAATAAATCCAAAAATATTCTACTTTTCCTAAATTCAAGAATTCATTTAATTATCTTTTTAGTTTCTATTTTATCTCTTATATTTATCTTATTTAAAATATTGAGTTTAGATTTAATTTTAGGATTTTCTGAAATTTTGTTTTTAGACTCTATATTTCATACATTGGTCATTATTAGTACAATCTATACTATTTTATTTTTACCGACTTACCCGGTTTTTTTCATAATTTTCAAAGAGAAGTCTTTTAATTTTTTAGAGAAATTAAGTTTAACTATAGTTATGAATTCCGTTTTTTATATTCTTGTGGGATATATTGGATATATCATTGGAATTCCATTAACAAGGTTTTTTTTCTTTTTTTCAGTAGCAATTTTATTTTTTTTAATAATTGGTTATATTTTGATTTTTGAATTTAAGAAAAATTCATACCTTTTTTTTAGATCTAAAGATATTTCAACTCAAAAGAGAGAAAATTTAAGTATAATTTCTTTATACAATTACCTCAAAAATTTAATTTCTTTTAATGTAGTTTTATTGGTTCTTTTCTTATTTCTAATTTGTATCTTAAATATCGTTAAAGTTAAGAATTTTATCGGAACTGATCCTTGGCTTCACATACTTAATAGTAGAATTATTACAGATCTCAACATTTTACCTTTAGAAGGGTATCATGGAACGATGGGATTAAACATATTTGGAGCAGTAATTAATTTCTTTTCCGGGATAGATCACATACGAATACCAAGCTATTTTGTATTTTATACATTCTTTGTATCAGGGTTAATTTTTTATAATATTTGTATGAGAATTTTTAAAAATAAAAATTTAGCATTATTTGGCGTATTTCTTTTGGAATTCTCTTCTTTAGGTTTTTCCGTAATGATGATTCAATATTGGCCCTCTGGTTCTGCTTTAATAAAGTGTTTAATGATATTTTTCCTCTTTTACGTGAGATTGCAGAATTTTACCAAATTAGAACGTCCTACTAAAAAAGCAATTTTCTCAAATATATTTTTTGATTATATACTAATTACTTTAATTTTCATTGGTTCAGTCCTCACTCATGACGTTACTACATTATTTTTCTTATTATCCTTTCTGTGGTTATATTTAATTTATTTCTTAAGAGATTATAGGAGAGGAATTGATTTTATCCTCTTATGCTTACTATCGGTGTTATTTGTTGTTTTTTCTATTTTTGGCATAGGGGAAGGACATTACTGGTTTCTTATACCATTGGATATATCTTGGTACTATCTTATTTTAGGTGCTCTAGGGGGAGGTTTAGTATTGTTTATTTTTATTTGGAAAATACAGAAATCAATTATTTTTACTAATGGAAAGTTTACTGCTACAATTATAGGAGAAACCAACATTCGTTATAAAAAAATAGAGGATAAGATAATAATTCCGCTAGTTTCAAGTGGTTTGTTCCTAACCCTTATGATTCTTTTAATAGTAAACTTTGTATGGATGAATATAGAACTAATAAATATTTTTTATGTAATTGAAATAGTTATGATAAGTAGTTTCGCAATCTGGGGTTTAATTGTATTTCAAAAAAAGCAAAAAGGAAAATCTTTATTTATCTGGGGGGTTGGATTATTATTATTTTTAATAGTAGGTCTTATATTTAATTTTTTAGCATTGAGTAATATGATTTGGCAGAGAATTCTCTATTTAATCCCTCCTATTATAGTAATTGGATTTGTATCATATATTTATAAACTTATAAAGTTGAATTCGATAAGAACGTTTCAAAAGAAATTTGTGGTATTATTTATTTTGATATTTTCATTATTTACTACTTACTTTTATGAATCAAAAGCTTTTGATGTTTTCACTCTAAAAGAAAGGGAAATTAGCCCAATTCAATGGTTTTCAAATAGAACTTCTAATAAAAATGTTATAATTACTGAAGTTGGCTGGAGCCATGCTTTTAAGTATTATGGTTATCTTTTTGATAATAAATCAGAAGCACTTCATTATGATGAAAATTTTTATTTTTTAAAATATGATATTGATCTTTTTCCTCCAAGCAATCATTACAATGAAAGTGGAGTGAATAATTTAAAGGATATTAAAAAAAAACATGATACGAACGTTTTTATACTTTTTGCCGATGATTATATTATTAATAAAGGATTTGATTTGTTTGGACGTTTAAGTGAAGATGAGTTAGAAGAATACTATACTCTTGATTATTTAAATAAAATTTGCGTTTCAAGCACAGAGAATGGAAGAGAAATTCCATTATATTGGGTTATTTAAAGATTTCAAAATCACCCTCGATAAAAGAACTTCTCCTATCTTTTAATATAATACTTTTATCTCTTTCAATCTTAATTAATTGTGGTAATTTACCTGTTTGTCCCACTTTATTTTCTCTCGAAATAAAAGTTCCAATAATCCCTTCAATATCATTTGCTGTGTCCAAACCTTTTTTTATAGATTTTTCAACGTCTGGATCTTTAACTGAATTACAAATTTTAGTTGCAGCTGCATCTGCTAAAGCAGAATTTTTAGCAAAAACTGTTACGGCATCAGCTTGCCCTAAGCTGATTGCGTGACCAAATGTTGCTGAACTTGTTCCTATCCCAATTGGGCAATCTTTTTTTTTTATCATAAACCCTAAATTTAAATTTAATTCATTTTCACCTGCATATAATGCAATTTTTATTGGTTCTTCAGAATCTACAGCAATTTCACCTCCATTTTCAATTAGAGCAATTTTACATGGAGTAGATTCAATATTTTGCACACTGTTTTTTAATTTCATTGTTTCAAGCATTAAATCCGCTAAAGCTCCAGCTACAGAAGCCATTGGTCCAACATCGCATATTTTTGCGACTTCAGCCATATTATTAATAATTCTTAAGTTAGTATTTACTTTAATTGGAGAAAAAGAATTGAGAAAATGTCTATCTTTTGTAACATATTTTTCTAATAATTTTCGGTGATAATAAAAACTCTCTTTTGCCCTTAAAAT
>JABXKB010000122.1 GCA_013375485.1 Promethearchaeota archaeon
CTATGTAATTTTCTTTGAGCATATTTGAATAAGCTCCAAACTATTAGTATAAATAAAGCGAATCCAGTAAGCGAACTGAGTATTAGACCCCATTGTAATGAACCCGGAATAGTACTTAATGATATTAAATATGAGGGAGCAAAGGGGTAGGGAATTAAACCTAAAATAATAATCAAGAATATATTAGGTTCAGTAGTAGCGAATCTTTCAAAAAGATTCTCGACTGCACCTATTCCCAAGCTAAAAATAAAACTACTTGTAAACATTATGATAAAATATCCAAGCATCGTCAGAATTCTAACCAAGTTTGCTCTTTTTGATCCAGTTTTCGACTCTGAAAAAAGGTAACTTAACTTTTCCCCAACAATGATTAAAATGCTAAAGCTAAATATAACATTAAGAAATGAAACTAATAGTGATACTAAGAATATCAAGAAATTTTGAGTAATAATTAACATAATTATTGGAAATCCTGCCATTAATACTATTAATGGGATATCGAGATTGCGAAATATAGTCATTATGCCTATTTTTTTCAAGTTTTTTTTAGAAAAAGGAAGAGTTTGCAACCATTTGAAAGAATTACCTGACATGAAAGAACTAGTTGAGATCATACCAAACATTAACGAGTACAGAATTGTTAATCCAAGATAAAGCGTTAATGCAAGCGATGATATAAAAAAGAGCGTATTTATCATATAAGTACCAGCAGCAAGATATTCATTAATTTCAATAAAGACAAATAATGGGATAATAGGTAAAACTAGAAAAAGAAATGAAAATGCAATTTTAAGTGCTAAAAATTGAGTTTTAATATAATTCTTGTTTTTTTTAAATTTTTCAATAAGCCTTGCTTGATGAGCACCCGCACTTGCTATTTGACTCTCCATTAAAATTTCATAGCATGTATATTTTGATAGACTGTAATATTTTAACTTTTCTTCTTTAATAGCCTTGTATTTTTCTTCCATTTTTAGTTACCTTGTAAATTTCTTGTTTTAAAAGATTCTCTTAACTTTCTAACTATTTCATTAACAGAAGTGTCTTGCTCAGTTAACCGTAAGAAAACATCCTCCAAGCTTGCTCCAACTTTATTAGATTGCTGGCGAAGTTGTTCCATAGTACCAATCCCTACCATTTTACCTTTATTTATGATCCCTATCCGATCACATAAATCTTGTGCAATTTCCATAATATGTGTTGAAAATAGAACTGAACCTCCTCTTTGTGTATGAAGTTCTAGTATAGATTTAACAACTCTTACTGATTTCGCATCTAAACCTGCAATTGGCTCATCTAAAATAAGTAAATCTGGTTCATGGAGTATAGCAGCAATAATTTGCAATTTTTGCTTATTACCATGGGATAATGTGGCAATTAATTGATCATAATATTCTTCTGCATCCAAACTCTCTAAATATTCTTTTGCGAGGGCAGTAGTTTTTTCTTCATCTAACCTTCTTATAGATGCTATAAAATTAAATAAGTCTTTAGGAGTTAGTGATTTAAAAATTAAAGGTTCCTCACTCACATACCCAATTCGCCGTTTTATTTCAACTTCATCACGTTCTGGGTTCATTCCAAACACACTCATCTCTCCTTCATTAGGTTCAAGTAACCCTAATAAGAGTTTTATTGTTGTTGTTTTCCCTGCACCATTAGGACCTAAAAGACCAAAAACTTCTCCTTGCTGAACAGAAAAAGATATTCCATTTACAGCTTTAACTTCGCCAAAAAATTTCTTTAATCCATTAACTATAATTATTTCATGATTTGACATTTTCATTCATTAAAATTCATGATTTTTCATAAATTTATTGATAGAAATATTATATATTTCTTTATATATTTACATATAATCTTATATTTAAATGTTATGCAAAGATCTATATCATGGAGAAGGACGATCCTATCTATAAATAATTAAAATTTCAATAATATATATATCTATATTTTTTTTCTTATATTGAGGGAGATAATATTAACTAGTTTAAGATTCTACTACTAAATTTCTATGATTAACGGAAGATCGGTGGTAGAAGCTGTAGATAGTCCTTATCCATTATTGCACTGGCACAAATAAACCCAGAATGGGTAGCAGCTTCAATTCCTCCTTCATTAGTGCGTTTCCCATAAGTATCTCCGGTAAAATATAGTCCCTTGATAGTTGGACATTTTATATCCACCCACTCGTCCTCTGGGTGCCTCCACAATATACAAGTATCTCCAACGGTGAATAACATAAATTCCAGAGCCTCTCTCCAGCCTGAGAATGCAGTATCCAAAAATTTCAACATTCTATCTATCACAATATTCACTTTTTTCTTATCATGTACCTCACTATCTAAAATACTGCTAGCCATACCCGCCAGATACTTCCCTTCAGGAGCGGTTGTAGGTGCAATATTAGACATACTTACTATATCAAGAGGAACATTACCTCTGAACAATCCTTCCTTCTCTGGGATCAACATGGAAGTATGGTAAAAAGTCCTAGGGTCAACCTCGAGTTCACAAAAAGTATTCAACGGTTTAGATAAACCTATTTGCGCAGCAACCATGGCGGTATGAATTACTTTTTTAGTTAATTTGACAAAATCTGTAGGTAATAAATCCTCAGGTAATAGTTTTAGCAATACTCGTGGCGGAGTAGTACAAACAATCAATGGAGCCTTTATTTCTACTATTTTACCATCAATCTTAGCTATAACGCCGATAGCTCTTCCATTTTGGACGATAATTTCATTGACTTGAGCATTAGTAACAATATCACCTTGAGCATCTCTGACGACACTTGCAAAACCCTCAACAATAAAACGATGCCCTGGTGCCCCCGCAAACGCCCAAGAACCGTCTGTTATATGTACTCCCATTTTTTGAACCTGTAAAAATACCTTTAAATTCTCTCCAGCGGAGTTCAGAGCTGGATCGTTGATGATCGTCTGGAAGGTCCCCATAGCATAATGGAATTCTTGTGCGAGTTCATTTTTAGTTATACCGTTTATGTAATCTTTCAATGTTACGTGGTCCAATTTCTCAGCTTCAGCTATTGAGTGAACTTGGAGCTTTCTTTTATGGACATTCACCATCTCAGCGTAATCTTCATCGCTCATCCAACCATACTTGGATCTTCTGTCTATTATATGAGGTTTCCAATCATGATCATACCATACGAAACCTACATTAGGATAGAAAATCGAAGCTTTGTTAAATAGGGTTAAGGCGTGGCTAACCCGTCCTCGATTAGTATACCAAGCACCCCTACCCCCCGATTCAAGCACATAACCATTAAGCATCTTGTTCTTTATGAGTGTGTGGAGATCAGGTTCTGTCCTATCGACAACCCAAGAGTGAGCGGATTGCATTAAGGTTTTACGAAATTTATCTGCATCCTTAATACTTTCCCCTCGGAAAGATGTAGCACGCCCCCCTATCTGTGAAGATCCCTCAAGGATGAGAACCTTCTTGTGTTCCATATTGGATAAAATTGCACCAACAACTGATCCGGCTATGCCACATCCTATGATTATGACATCATAATCATTCGAAATTTTTTTAGACATTTTATCTCCTCTTTTTTTATAATTATTATTACTTACTGCCAAATAAATACTTATCTTTGCATAGTACATTCGAACTCCAAGAATTTGAGCATTATTTTAAGAAATTAACAAACTATATTAATGAATTATTTTAATTTCTTTTCTGATTAACAATAATTATAATTGAGATTATTATAAGAATTGTACCGAGTAAATGTGCCAATGTGAAGTTTTCTCAAAGAAGAATTGTTGCAAATATAGCTGAAGATATTGGAGTTGGAGCAAAAATTGTAGTTGCTTTTGATACGTCTAAATATGATAGTGTTTTATACCAACATATTAATCCTGCCCCGTAAACAGCCCCCATCAAAAAAAAGAATGATAAATTATCCGGATCAAAAAAAATTTTAAAATCTGGAGTAAAAATAATTAGATATGTTAAAATTAGAATTACACCAGAAATAATATTTCTTATAAAAACCATTTGTATTGGTGTTGCTTCTTCCCTATTAAATAAAAGTTTTGTTAATTTATGACCAAAAATCCACATGAACGAAATTAAAAGGATAATTCCTACTCCAATTAAAATTTCATGATTGATTTCGACTAAAGTAAAGAATTGAGTAATACCAATCGCTAATCCAAGAAACAATAAAATGGAAAATATAACCTGTAGTTTTGTAATTTTTTCTTTTAAGATAATATAACCTAAAATTAAAGAAAAAAAGACTGTGGTTTTCTGCGTTAAGGATCCATTTATTGCTCCTGCTAAATCATATCCAACAAAAAACAATACTTGATTTACAGCAAAGAGCAAACCAATACCCATTAATAAAAAAAAAATCTTTTTCCAACCTTTAAAAAGATGGGCACTAATAGCCTTTTTCCCTAGATTATTTACATTTTCGTGCTTTGAATCCATTACTTTTATTTCAATTAACATAATGGGAAAGAAAATTAGAGTTTCGACCAAACAAGTCATAGCTCCTGAGATATGGCATCAACAGTACTAGGTCTTAAAAGGGCAATTATTGGTTGTAGTCCTACAAAAATTATTCCTACAAAACCTGTTATCAGCCCTTTCTTAACATTTTTATCCAATGTAATAATGATTAATTTTTGTCAATTATAAAATTTTATTTTGAATAAATTTATTTTTTTAAGCTGTGAGTTTTTACTCGATATTATGAATTAGCATCCCAAAAATGATTATTTTTATTATTCAATTAAGTCCTAATTTTATTAAGTAAAATTTAATTGATTAGGAAAATTTAGAAAAAAAAACTATTCTAATAAATGGATGTGAAGAATAATTTCTAACAATTATGCTATTATTTCTAAAGATCTTACCAAAAAATTTGGTAATATAGTAGCAGTTAATAATTTGAATTTAAAAATCCCTTATGGTAAAACTTATGGATTACTAGGTCCTAATGGAGCAGGCAAAACCACGACAGTAAGGATGTTAAACGCAATAATTTCACCTACAGGGGGAACTGCTGAAGTTGTGGGTTATGATATTATTACCCAAAGTAAACAAGTAAAAATCAATTGTGGTTTTTTACCAGAATCACCTGGTTTATACCAAAAGTTAACAGCAAAAGAATTCTTAGAATTTGTTGGTGAACTATACTATTTACCTAAAGATGTTATCTCCTCCCGTATTGAAGAATTATTAGAAATTTTCAATTTAGGGGGACGGGAAAATGATCTCTTGGAAGGCTATTCAAGAGGGATGAAACAAAAAGTATGTTTATGTGCAGCACTTATACAAGATCCTAAAATCTTATTTCTAGATGAACCCACCTCTAATTTAGATCCTGCAGCTGCAAGAATGGTAAAAGATTTAATATCTGATCTTGCTAAAAAGGCAGATAAAACCATTTTTATCTGTACTCATCTTCTCGATGCTGCCGAAGAATTATGCGATTTCATTGGAATTATCGATAACGGAGAACTAAAAGTTGAGGGTACCCCTAAAGAAATAATTGATTCTGTGGCAGCAAATGATTTGGAAGAGGCATATTTAAAAATAATGGGTGTTTCTAAAATCGAAGATTTGTTAGCTTGGAGAGAAGAATTACCAAAAAATATGGATAAAGATAAGAACAAGAAAAAAAAGAAAAAAAAGTAATCAAATAAGAATGACTCTTTGGAAAATAATAGCTAAAAATGAGCTTAAACTTAGAACCAATAAATTCAGAAACCATAGAGTATTATTTTTTATCATCTTGTACTCTTTTTTGATATTATGGGCATTTGTATTGGCTCCAATACTTTTTGATTTATTTATGCCAACTTTTATAGAAGGAAACCCACAAATTAATGAAGCTGTAGCCTTAATTATTGAATATGTGTTGATGGCTGTTTTTTTATCAATTTTCATTTATCCTTTGAATAGCATTTATAGAAAAACGGAAATTGGATTTAAGGAAATCATCTTAGCTTCACCAGCTACAGCAGGTGACATTTTTATAGGTGAATTTATAGGAAGATTACCGATTTTTTTAGGAGGAATTTTAGTATTTACTCCTATTATAATAGGATTGCTCAACCCAATCTTTAATTTGAACGTAATACAATCCATAATTATTTATGGGTGTATTTCAGGGTTAATTATTTTTGCTGCTTTATTAGGGTCCATTGTTGCAGCTTGGTTAGAACATAAAATAGCTAAAAGTGAACGTGCAAGAGATTTAGGAAAGATCTTACTCTTCTTACTTTCGATAGCTATGGTAGCGATAATTTACACTTTACAATTTCTATTTGATTTTCTTGTAAATAATCCACAATTAAGAAATTGGCTAATTTTTTATCCTTCTTTATGGTTTTCTAATATCATTTTATACTTTATAAGTCCAAACTTGTTAAGTAGATATATTTTGAATATATGGTCCAGTTTAACTCTTGTTTTCGTGATTCCTCTAATATTTTTAATAACAGCTTATAAAAGGGCTGATTCCTTTTTTACTGTAGAGGGAGGTATTGAAAAAATATCTACAACCATAAAAAGAGAAAATAAATTCTATTTTTTAATTAGGAAATCAACTGGGCATAAATGGGAAGGCTTGGTAATTACTCAAATTAAGGAATTTTTGAGAAGACGCGAAAGTATTATGAAGATTGTGTATTTAGTAGGATTAGTAGGAGTGCTTGGAATTGTCTTTTCAAATATTGGGATTATCAATTTAATAGCACAATCGATTGTAGTAGTGATGCTTATCATGATGAGTGGAATAATGTATGGTTTATTATTTGGAAGCTATATTTTTGTTGGTTCTAAAGATATAATATGGATATATAAAAGAAGTCCTAGGAATATTCATGCTTTAGTTTTTTCATATCTTTTAGCAATGTTAATATTTAATGTCTTAATGGCATTAGGATTGACTATTTTCTTCTCATACTTTCTTAATTTTGATCTTTTTACAATTATATTTTTCTTTTGTTTTTATCTAATAAATAGTGAAGTTGTAATTTCTCAGGCAGTTGGAATCCAATGTTTAAGCCCTTCCTTTGAAGAAAAAGGAAGTACTATGACAACTAATAATCTTATTTTAATGGTGCTTCAATTTATACCCCTACAATTTGGATTCTTAATTATCATATTAGCATTTCCTATACCATCCTCTCCAGAACTAGCAAAATTCCACTTTCTTTTGCCACTATTATTAATTTCAATAGGAACTGCGATCCCTTTATTATTTTTTGGTTTAAGAAAATTAAGTAAAATTGAGTAGATAATTTTTAAAGAAGAAACTAGTAATTAAATAGTTAAAATTTTTCAATAATACTTATCTTAAGGATTTCTCGGCTATATGGTCTAACTCATTTGCTAATTGGTTATCAATCGGTTTTATGGAAGATTTCTCTAATAATTTTTTAGATAGGTCTTTTGCTCTCTTTCTTGTTGATTTCGACCCATTATTCTTCCATGAATCGCGTGTCATCCGATCTATTATAATGCTGGGAAAGAATAATTCTTTTCTAAAATATTTCAAAGTTGATGGGTGTGATAGTAATTCTTCTTTTTCTTCATAATCTTTTAGTATTTCTGATGCAAAAGGCGATCCATAATCTTCTATCCCTTGTAGTAACCTCTTAACCATCCCAGCTATTTCATTATCAATAATTAATTTTTCAATACTTTGCGTAGATTCAAAATCTAACATTCCCGGCCCCGAAATTACATTTATTCCGGCTAATCCTGCTAATAACGCTCCCATTCCCGCTTCAAAACCAGCTTGGCTATCAGGTATTTTAGAATCGCTTAAGCCCATATAAGCATGGGTTGGCAAATTCAAGAATTTCCCCATCTCAACATCTCCAAGATTTATCATCATCGTTTCAATTGCACCCATCGGTGTTGTCCCTGTTTTCATATCAAAAACAGCAGGGGAACCTCCCCATATTAATGGAGCACCACGTTTTGTTAATTGAACAATTGCTACTCCAGCAAGACATTCAGCACAATGTTGAGTAATCGATCCTATCAAGGTAATTGGAGCACTAGCTCCCGCTAATGGCATTGACACAAATTCAGAAGGAATCATACTTTTAGCAGCATCTATTAATGATTGAGTCGTAAGATCTGACCATTTTAAAGGAGGACTGGGACAAGCATCGAATATCGCTAGTGGTTTTCTGGCTAAATCGTCTTCAGATAATCGGCAAGCTAAAAGTATTTCTCGCATGATCGAAAAGCTTTCTTTGCGAAATGTTCCAGTAACTATTGGCTTATAACAATTTGATAGTGCAAGATATAATCTATGCCAGTCTTGAGCTTCTTTTGGAACATCTTGATAAATTATAGCAGAGCTTTGTGCTTCTATATATTCTAATTGCTCAACAACCCTTGAAAATCTAATAAAATCCTTCGAAACCGCCCCTCTAATTTCTCCAGTATCCTCATCAAGAATAAAAATTGCTGCAGATCCGGGATCAAAATGAACATTATCTTCTTTTAATGTAATATGTTCATTGCCATCTCGGTCAAATAAAGTAATTTCATGAGGAACTGTTTCTAAACATTTATCAACTAAATCAGGTGGAATAAAATATCGTAACCCCTCATGATTTATACCATTTTGATCAAACATTTCAATTGCTTCTTGATTTTCAATAAAAACACCTTGAACTTCAAGAATAGCTTTAGCTTCTTCTAAGATCATTTCTTTATGATCATCATCTAAAATTTTAATCTTTGGTCTAATAATTGACATTTCGATAATCTCCTTCATATAATAATTTTAAAGAGAATTAATAATTTCTCGGATTGCTCTTATTGTGTTTGGAGATGTACCACAACATCCTCCAACTATCTTTGCTCCTAATTCTATCATTTCCTTAATATCATTAGCAAAATCATCTATAGGTTGTTCATAATATGTTTGATCTCCCTTTATTACAGGTTGACCCGCATTTGGTTTTACTGAAATGGGTTTATCAGCAAAATCGATAGCATTTTTTAATAAATCAACCATATCATGAGATCCGAGAGTACAGTTTGCTCCAATAACATCTATATCTTCATTATTTAGAGCTCTAACACATTTTTCCAAGGAATCTCCCATTATTGTAAAGAAACCCCTCTTAGTTCTTTTATAAGTGATTGAAGCAATTACTGGTTTTTTAGAAACATCTCGAACTGCTCTAATTGCGGTTAATATTTCTTTAAAGTCGGAAATTGTTTCAATATGCCATAGATCAACACCTGTTTCCAACAATTTTACTTGAGTTAAAAAACTAGAATACCACTGATCACTGGAAGCATTACCTACTGGTGGTCTAAACTCACCAGTAGGACCAATATCACCGACAATTAAACGTTCAGAAGGACGAACTTTTTTGATATTTTCTAGCGCATTCTCAATAATCTCTTCAATTCGACCTTCAAGATTATAATGGCTTAAGTTCAAGGGAGTTGACCCAAAAGTGTTTGTTTGACACATATCTGAACCAGCCTTATAATAAGATTCATGAATATCAGAAATTACTTCTGGTTTTTCAATATTTAAGATATCCGGTATTTTCCCCGATTTTAACCCTCTTTTAATTAATTCGCTTCCAAATCCACCGTCAAAGAGTACAATTTTAGAATCATCCTTTAACCAATCGTGAAACAACAAATTATCAACCTCGTTAAAAATATTATCATTATTTGTGTAAAAGAGATTTAACTAATCTAACAGCTTCAATAGCATTTTCAGCAAAACCATCAGCATTACAATCTTTTACCCAGGCTTTTGTTACAGGAGCCCCACCAAAAATAACTTTAAATTTATTTGTCAGATTCTTTTCTTTTAAAAGTTCGATAATTCTTTTTTGACCAATCATAGTAGTTGTTAATAAAGCAGAAACACCAATGATATCTGCTTCTTTTTCAATAGCTTCCTCCACTATTTTTTCAGCTGGAACATCAGCTCCCAGATCATGAACTTCAAAACCATAAGCTCTCAATATGGTTGCAACAATAGTTTTTCCAATTGAATGTATATCCCCTTCAATAGTAGCTATCACCACAATCCCAAGTGAAATCTTTTCTGTTCCTTTTTGTAGATGTGGTATTAAAAGATCCAAACAGTTCTGCATTATTTGTGATCCTCTCATTAATTCTGGTAAGAAAAAATCTCCTTCTTCCCATAACTCTCCAACTTTCCGAATTCCAGCTGCAAATCCCCTTTCAATAACATCAAGTAAATTCATTTTTTCCTTTATTGCTCTATTTGCATATTCAAGAGCTTTTTCCTCCTCTAAATTAACAATAGAATCTACAATTTCTTTGAAAAATTCATCAGACAACTAACTCTCTCCTCAATTTTTTTGAATAATTAAATCTGATTTGATATTAAAAATTAATATATTATTTAATTACATACAAGAAATAAAAAAAACCTTATTCTTAAGGCTTCATTTGTGTTTAGTTCATATTGATGAAACTATTTTTGTACAAGTTAAATAAAATTAAGTTGGTAAAAAAGAAAGAATTTTGCAAAGACGAAATATATTGAATCTTCTCTAAAGCACTGCGATTGCATCAATTTCTATTAACATTCCACTTAATGGAAAATTAGAGACTTCTACGGTAGATCTTGAAGGAAATTTTTCAGTTACACCATTTTCCTCGAAAAATGTTTTATATACTTTATTCATTTCAGCGAAATCATTGATATTCTTTAGAAAGACAGTTATTTTTACAATATTCGAAACTTTTGCTCCAGCAGCCTCCACAATTTTTTTAATGTTTTCAAGGACTGTCTGTGTTTGTTCTTTTATTTCTGTTGTACCTCGAGTGGGTACTTGACCTGAAACGAAAAGTAAATTTCCTGCTTTCACTCCAGGACTATAAGGACCTGCTACTGTAGCACCTTCAGGACATATTTTTTCTAAATCAACCATAATAGAATTAATACCTTTATAGTTAATAATTTTTCCCTCTTGCTAAAATATCCCACCTTCCAATAACCTCATCATTTTTTATGATTAGTAAAAAAAACGTATAAATTATGTTAAGAGATAAGTACCTAAAATATAGAATTGGATTTTATTAGAGAAAAAATCGAAAAAAATATTTGTTAACGTTCTTTTTAGGTTTTAATACCATTGATAGAGAATCAAAATAGTAAAATGTCTAAGAAATTTTCAAAAGAACCACTCAGAGGAATGAAGGACTTTTATCCTTCAGGTTTAAGAGAATACAATTGGATTATTGATACAATAAAAGATGTTGCCGAGAGATATGGTTATGAAGAATTTAGGTCTCCACAATTAGAACCGATTGAAATTTTTGCTGTTAAATCCTCTGATGAACTGGTTAATGAACAATCATTTATAGTGGAAAAGAAAAAAGGAGAAAGATTAATATTAATTCCAGAACTTACACCTTCCTTAGCCCGGATGGTTGCAAAAAAAAGTCAAGAACTTAAAAAACCTATCAGATGGTTTTCAATCCCAACATGTTTTAGATATGAAAGGCCACAGAAAGGGCGCCGAAGAGAATTTAAACAACCCAATGTAGATATTTTAGGTGAAGAAAGTCTTTATGCTGATCTTGAAATATTTAATATAATTGTAGATATATTCACGGAATTTGGAGCTACAACAGAGCAATTTCAAATTTATTATAATAATCGACGATTCATGGATTCAGTGAGCAATTTTATACTTAAAATAGATAAAGATAAGATACCGTTAGTGTATAAGGTGTTAGATAAATCTGATAAGATGGACGAAGACGAATTTGAAAAATATTTAATTGAGGCATTTCAAGATGAATTAATCATCCAAGGCATATCAAAACTAAAAGATGCTAAGAGCATTGATGAATTATTAAGTAATTTTGATAATATTCCTGAAGAATTTTATCAATCTGAAGGATATCTTGAAATAATTAACTTTAACCGATTATTAAAGGAAGTAAATCTTTCTAATTATTGTACATTCTCTTCAGGAACGGTAAGAGGTCTTGATTACTATACGGGAATTGTTTATGAAGTATTTGATACAGGAAAAGATAATATAAGAAGTATCTTCGGAGGAGGACGATATGATGATTTATTATCTATATTTTCAGATGAAAAAATAACTGGGACAGGATTTGGTATGGGTGTTTACACGCTTTCTTTATTCTTGAAGACATATAATTTAATTCCAGATGAAATTAGAGAGAAGGATTATAGTGATACAATCTATATAGCATCTATAAATGATGGTATGTCAACCTATGCTTTCGAAATTGCAAGAATTATCCGAGATGAAGACTTTCCATG
This sequence comes from Promethearchaeota archaeon, assembly GCA_013375485.1. GTDB lineage: Archaea > Asgardarchaeota > Lokiarchaeia > Sigyniarchaeales > SOKP01 > Loki-b32. The sequence continues at coordinate 12,311 of JABXKB010000122.1, forward strand.
TATAATAGATTAT
>JABXKB010000123.1 GCA_013375485.1 Promethearchaeota archaeon
GTAGCAATGGGAGACACTGCAATTGATGGACTCATTCTCGATCTTTATCCTAAAGAAAGACTTGGACGAGTCCAGGGAATATGTTGGGGATTTAGATCTGTAGGGATCATTGCTGGTGGACCATTAGTTGTAATGCTTTTTTTAGGTCTGAGAGGTGTAGTAGAGGTTTCTTTTATAATTCTAGGGATTGCTATGATAGTATTTCCCTTTTTAGTATTACTCGTTAAAGAGGTGGAAAAATCTATAGATGTAAATGCACTCGAAAATCTTAAAGTAATTTTTGGTAAGCGCAAAAATTGGAAAGTATTTGGATTTTCATTATTTATTTCAATTTGTGATGGTGTAATATTCGTAATCCTACCTCTTTTTGTACTCATCCAATGGGGACTAGTTGGTGCTACGGGATCTGAAATCGATCTTATTGGAAATACTGATTTATATGCACCTAATGCTCTAGTTGCTTTTATTGTCGGCTTAGGAGTTATAGCTGGAGCTTTAATAGGAGGGAGAATTGCAGATTTAAAATCTCGAAAACGTAGTGTTTATTACTCTTTTTTTATAACAACAGGTTCTTTTTTACTTTTTGCAATCCCTGTACCATGGTATATTATGATGATATTTGCATTTATTATAGGGAGTTCCGCTGGTTGGAGAAATTCTGCATTTTCAGCTGTAATTGGACAAGAATCTCAGCAATACCCAGAAATGGATAGTACTTATTATGCAACCTGCAATTCCTTTACTAATCTAGGGAGTACTATAGGATTACAACTGACGAGTATTCTATTCATAGGTTTAGCTGGATTTCCCGTATTTGGAACTTATGCGTTTATCTTTTTAATAATGGCAATCCTAATAAATGTTGCTCTCCTTCCCTTTTTCATGATGAATCCTAAAGAATATGAGATAAAGAAAGAGAGATCTGAATAGGAATACCTAATTTTTTTATTTTTTTATTTATTTCTTTTGATAATATGATTTGTGATACTTTTTTGAAAAATTTTTATCATTTATACTATGATAATGTTAACACATTTCTAATCCTAATTTTAGACAATAGGTGTTTTAAATGAAATTAGAATATTCTAAGAGAGTTAAGAGGCTCCCAACATACATTTTTGTGGAGATAGAACAATTATTATCAGAAAAAAGAAAGGAAGGGATTGATTTAATTCCTCTGGGAATTGGAGATCCTGATATAGCTACTCCTGATTTAATCATCAATGAATTAATAAAACAAGTGAAAAAACCTGAGAATCAGAAATATCCGACAAGTATGGGAGAAGAAGATTTTAGAGAGGTAGTTGCTAGATGGTATAAGATTAGATTTAATATAAATTTAGATCCAAAAGAGGAGATTTCAAATGTAATTGGAGGAAAGGAAGGAGTAGCTAACATTGCAAGAGCATTTGTTAATCCTGGAGATATAGTACTTTGTCCTAATCCTGGATACCCTGTTTATGAGAACGGAGCAACAAAACTATGTGATGCAGACCCATATTCAATGCCGTTATTGAAAGAAATCAATTTTTTACCTGATTTAGATGCAATTGATACAAAAATTCTTAAAAAAGCAAAATTGATGTATTTAAATTATCCGAATAACCCTACTGGTGCAATAGCACCGAAAGAATTCTTGAAAAAAGTGGTTGATTATGCTCAAGATTATAATTTTTTTATAGTTCATGACAATCCTTATTCAGAATTTACATTTGATGATTATATTGCACCCTCAATTTTACAAATAGATCAAAACCATGTTGAAATTAATAGTGCATCTAAAATGTTTAATATGACTGGATTCCGGTGTGGTTGGGTTGCTGGAAATAAAGATATTATACAGGGATTAAGAAAGATTAAATCTCAAATTGATTCTGGCTGTCCTAAGTTTATCCAAAGAGCAGTAATTAAAGGGTTAAATGAATATAAATCTCAAAAAAAACCAGAAATAATTGAAAGAACGGTAAAAACATATGAAAAGCGGCGAGATATTCTAATTAAAGGATTAAATGATATTGGTTGGACAACAAACAAACCTCAAGCAACATTTTATGTCTGGACTCAAATTCCTGAAAAATATCGTGATAATAGCTGTATGGAGTTTGTAAAAGATTTAATAGAAGTGGGAGTAGTTATCACCCCAGGGACAGGATTTGGTCAATATGGAGAGGGTTTTGTAAGATTCGCTTTAACACAACCAGAACAGCATATTATAGAAGCAATAGAGAGAATCGATACATTGATAAATTAAAAAAATTAAAAAAAAAGTTATTACCATATAGAAGATCCTTAATATTTTTACCCCAGCTTTTTTCTCATTTTCAGTCTCAATGCTTTCAGCCTTTTCTCATCTTCAGCCTCAAGGCTTTCTGAAAATTCATTTGGGACGTCTAATGACATCATAACTGGAGCATTATAAGAATCCCAATCTTTATAATAATCCAATATCAGATCCATTTTATCTGATTCTTCCTCCAATAGCATTCACCTCCATTTTTAATTGAATCCTTCACTGGGAGAACCAAATCTACTATTGACCTATTTCAAATAAATTTCAATGAGTTGTAGTTATAAAAGAGAACAAATCAGTAAAAATTAAAAGAAAGAGGTCAAGAGTTTTGATTTATTCTCTTTTAATACCATAGATTAAAGGGAATACTGTAATATGTATCTTTAACCAATAATCCATAGTATTATAATGTGAAAAACTCATTATTTAAATTAAGTTAGAATAACCTTATAAAACTTCCCATTCTTTTCCCATTTGTCAGATTATTAAGACAATCCTTTAAAAACCTATTAAATTGATTATACGTTTAACTAAAATATTAAATCATTTGGGAATAAGACGGTCATTGAGCGATACGAATAAAAAGATTGTTTTAATTGGAGCGGGTTCAACTTCATTTGGACCTCCTATGTTTAATGATATATATTTAAGTGATGTTCTGGAAGGTTCAAAAATTGTACTTCATGATATTAATGAAGAGAAGTTAGAAATGATTTATGAACTCTTATTGGTTGAAAATGAAAAGCGAGATAACAAATTCAGTCTTGAACGAACAACTGACAGGATTAAAGCACTAAATGGTGCAGATTTCATAATTAATTCAATAGAAGTTGGAGATCGCATGGAATTATGGCGTCAAGATTATGAAATACCACGTAAACATGGTTCTACACAAATTTTAGGAGAGTGTGGGGGACCAGGTGGTACATTTCATGCGTGGAGAATAATCCCTCCCATGGTCGAAATAGTTAGAGATGCTGAGAAAATTTGCCCTGATGCTTTCTTCATTAATTTTTCAAATCCTATGTCTCGAGTTTGTTTAGCAATCAAAAGAAGTGTAAAAAATTTAAAATTCATTGGACTATGCCATCAAATAGGATTCATGGTAGAACATTTACCCAAGATGTTTAATAAATCTATAAATGAGTTAAAAATGAAAGTAGCGGGGCTTAATCACTTTGCGTTTTTATTTGGATTAGAGGATTTATCTATGCGGAGCAATTTAATACCTTCTTTTAATTTAAAAGCCATGAAGTATTTTAAAGAACATGATGATCGATTTGAGTTTTCAACTTTAACTTTTGAGGTTTTTAAAAAATTTGGATATTTTCCTTATGTAGGAGATAACCATTTAGGAGAATACCTGCAGTTTGGAGAAGAATTTACCAATACAACTGATATGATTGATTGGATAGACTATATTGATAGAGAAGGTGAAATTGTATACGAAAAGTTTCTCAAATATTATAAAAGCCTTAAGAGAGGAAAATATCCTAAAAAAGGAATTTTAAACAAAATACCATCTGGAGAAAGAGCTGTCCCTATAATTGAAGCGATAATAAATAATGAAAATTCTTATGAAAACGCTGTAAATATTCCTAATGATAACATAGTCGATAATTTACCACAAGATCTTATCTTAGAATGTTCAGCTACAGTTAATAAGAATGGTGTTCATGGTGTGAAAGTAGGATCATTACCCAAAAATATTGCAGCATTACTTCGTATAGAATCCACAATTCAAGATTTATGTGTTGAAGCTATATTAAAAGAATCTAAAGAACTGGCAATAAATTGTTTAGTTATTGATCCTAATGTTGGTAATTTTGAAATGGCAGAAAATATCTTTAATGAGATGCTTGAACTACAAAAAAGTTATTTACCTAATTTTAAATAATCCGCCGTTTTTTTCACATTCGTTAATTTTTACCACCAAAATAAAAGTTTTACTACTATTTTCTCAACTTTTACTTGTAATATTTCGAATTAAGCTTTAAATATTCTAACAAATTAGTAAATATACTTCTGATATATTTATAAACTTACATTTTCATTATTCTCACGATATATTTAATAAAGTGTTGGGCGATGCAGTCGGATAATAGTGATAATTCGCAAGAAAAAATTAGAAAAGTCACTGAGCTGCTTCAAAAATCTTGGTGGTTTTGTTTCTATCTAATTATAGCTCCATTAATTATTGCCTTTTTAATCATTATTATTTTTACTCAATCTGGATTAGGAATTTACATTTCTTTATCATTTTCAGTATTAAGTTTTACGTTTGCTTTGCTTATTTTTTATAAAGTATATGATAAATATAGACGAAAACCATTCTTTCTTAATAAAGAGAATAATCTCATAGCTAGAATCCATATTTTATTCTTAATTTCCATATTTTCTTTATTAGTAACACCAATATTTTATTTAATTTCACCTGCAAATATCCCATTTGCTTTACTTCCACTAATTAGTTATGCTGTTCTCTATAATATCGTATATTATTATTATAATTTCCAGCCAATTGATTTTTTTAGCTTAGAAGAGAAGGAGTTTAAACATACAGCAAATATCAAATTAATGATTAGCCAACCTTATAACATTATAATTGTAGTCAACTATGTAATTCACATTATATTTTTAGGTTTTACTGCGTTTACTGATTTTTCTTGGCTTTTTAGCCTAATTACAAATATTCTTTTTTATATCATCACATTATCATCTAATAAGAATCAAATTAATAGAATTAAGGATCTTATCGCTGAGAAAAAGCCGATTTTAAAAGAGTTAATTGCTTTTAAACGACGATTCATGAGTTCTATAGTTAGTCTTCTTTTTATCATATTAATTCAAATGCCTTTTGTCATTATCATAATGTTCAGTCTCAGAGGTGTTCAGTATTCAAGCTTAGAATTGATAAGCACCTCTTTTTTAACAATAATCTTTATTTTGTTCTATTTTAAAGCTAGAATTTATGTTAGTGTTTATTATGATTCAAAACTTAACCTGAACGAAATACCTTATAAAATTGATAATTCTAAAGAAAGTATATCAAAACATCATATCAAATATCAAAAACATAATTCTTATGTATCCTGTATATTAATTCTGTTAATTACCATTTTCTCTTTTTTAATTGAAATTCCTCTCTTAAATATAATTGCTCTTCCATTCATTTTTATTCTTCTTCATTATGAACAAAAATCAGAACTCTGTCCTAAAACGTATAACAGATTTGTAGTTTTATTAAATTTAATTTCAATATTAGTAACTATCGCTTTTGGTTTAGTACCATTGATACCTGAGATATTTTTATTAAATTTCTTGGTGTTCTGCCTTTCATTGTATTTTATTTTGCAAATATTTGCTAAATATGAATATTTCATTAAGGATGATATTCTTGTATACCAAAATCTACTGGCTATAGCAAGTTTTGTATTAATATTATACTCATTCTTTCCGATAGTTATTATCGAATATACAACTTTCACATCAGACCCAATATTAATTTTCATTTCAAATATTCTCTTACACTCGATAATTATTTCAGTAACCTTTCTAATTTCATTTTATATTTTGGGTGTTCGATATTTTTATGCTAGGAGTCCGAAGTCATTCAGAACATATATTGTTGTAATAAATTTTTTAATTGAACTTGTTATTTTTACTTTCATTAATTTTAGAAACTTTTTAGTGTTGGAATTTGTCAATTTTATATATTCAATTTGTATAACATCGATTTTATTCCCTATTGTTTTCGTGTTATTTCTTTTAATAAACTATAGTTTAAATGCGTTTAAATTGAAATACTTCTTAACACTCAGCTATTATACTTTTTGGATCTTTCTTGTAGATTTCTTCATATCTTTATTGACTATCTCTCTACTCAATACTTATATTATTGTTTTAATAGCAGATTGTCTAATCTCATCTGTTTTTTATTATTTTATATTAAAATTTGGTTTTGAATTAGAAAGAGTGAATGAATCGAAATTTAAAAGATACAGTAAAATCAATTCATATTTAATTACTTTTGAGCTTTTATCTCTGTTTTTTACAGTATTTTTTACCGCTTTTCATGCTCTTTCAGTGCTTGAAAATATAATTTATTCATTATATTTGTCATTAATAATCGTTGGAGGATTAATCAATCTATTTTCGAAAAAAGATATCTTTTCAGAAGATCTCTATTTTAGAATAAATATATTTATTCTATTATATAGCTCAATAATGGCCTTTTACTACTTTTTATTGCTTACTTTTAATACTCTCTATGTCTTTATAATTCCCCTTATGGTCTTTACCATAATTTTATACCTCCCACTTTTATATCTGAGGAAGAAAGGTGTTTTAAAAAAGTTTACGTCAAAGTCATTGATAATAAACAGTTTACTATTTTCAGTCATGATATCATTAATTCCAACTATTGTAGGTTTAGAATTATTTTATTTAGGTAATTATTTCGACTTAATTTTCTTAATCTTTTCTGTAATTAATTTTACCCTTTATATTATATTTGCACTTTTTTCTTTTTATTATTGGATATCAGAGAGAATCAAAGCTAGTGAAAAACGAGTAAAATTTATTATAAAATTACATGTACTTATAACAATAATTATAGGTATTACAACAATATTTTATTATCCATTTTTCCTATTAATTGGGACCTTTTATTGCATTATCTTGCCTTTAATTTTTATGTTCTGCTTCTTTTATATACCTTTTTTCTATTCTTACAAGACAACGTTGTTTAATATAAAATTCATAAAAAAAGGAATAGTTTTAATAACTATAATTTTGACGGGATTGTTTACTTTAATTCCAACAATAACTAGTTTAAATTTAATTAATTTGGGATTTGTTTTTAATTTTAATCTTTTAGTATTGAATTTAGTAAACTTTTCCGCGTATATTTTCTATACTTTTTTATTAATTCTGAATAGTCTATCAAAAAAATTAGAATTAAAAGGTAAATTCATTTTAGATTTGAGTAGATTACAGTTTATTACGATATTTTGTATCTCTATCACCACAGTATTCTTTTATCCATTATTATTGTTATTTGGCACTTTTTATAGCATAATCATACCTTTAATTGCTTTATTATTCTCTTGGTTTTTTCTTTTTTATTATTCTTATAAGAAAGAGTATTTCAACTTAGCGTTGGTTAAAAAATTAACAATCTATAATTTTGCTGCATTATCTTGTTTAATTGTTTCTTTACCAACAATAATTGGATTAGAATTAATTAGAATTGGATTCGAAGCGAATTTAATTCTTATAATAACTATAACTCTAATAATTCTGTTTATTTTTCTTAATATTTCTGAGATTATAAGTATTAAAATTAATTTAAAAGAAAATTACATCAAACATTTCAGATTATTTAAAATAATTACCTGGTTTCTCTTTTCACTGCTTTTATTTTATTATATTGCTTCGATCTTCATTATTAAATTAGAATTAACAACCGAGACATTACTAACGTTAAGTTGTAGCTTTTTTGTTTTCTTTATTTTAAGTATATATACCTTGAAACTGACATCTTCCTATCATCCAAAATTAACAAAATTGAATAAGTATCAAGATATTATCATTTATGGAATAATTCTATCAATATCATCAATATTCACATTTTTAAGTCTTTCAACTGAAATTTTTACGTATCTTTTTCCAGGACCTATAATATTAAAATCGTCAATGATAATAGGTTTCTTTACTACTATATTTCTTTTATTTTTAATTATTTGTGACAATTTAATAGAGTTGAAATTAACACAAGTAAAAATTATATGTGAGTTAATTGCATGGATAATTATAAAGTTAATATTATGTTTTTTAATTTCTTCTCTAATTGAAGCTTATGCATATCAATTTTTTATTGTAAATAAAATATTTTTGCTTTCATTAATTTTCACTTTTCTCACTCCATTAAGTCTTTTCATTTTAAAAAACCTGAGGTTAATATCATCTAAAAATAAATTTTTAATGAAAAAGATAACTGTAATTTTATTTTTAATTTCTTTATTAGGAGTATATATCGAAATTCTTTATTTTTTAATAATTTCAATTCCAATCTTTTATCAGAATTCACTATTGCTATTATTTACTCTCACAGCTAATCTGGTTTTATTTTTATATTATTATTCTATAAGGTTTAACAAAGTAATAGAAGAACTTTCTACTCTTAAAATTTACAGCCTTTATTTTTTATCATTTATATTATTTCTGAGTCTTCTTTATGTTAATTCAATTCTTTCAATTTTTCTAATATTAATATCGTATACACTAATTCTTTCTAAGAGGAGTATAGTTCCCATTATTAGATTTTTATCATATTTATTGCTGAGTTATGTTACTTTTATTGAAATTCTAGTAATTCTAAGTATGTATGAAGTTATAATAAGTTTTGAATTAGCATTTTTAAGTATTCTTATCATTCTCTATCTCTTAACTACGATCTGTGTTTTGACTTTCTCTATTTTGTTAAACATAAAGAAAAATAATACACTAGAAAAATTTACATCATATTTTCTCATTTCTTTTCTGTCTTTTGTTTTCCTGATGACTTTTACAAATATTTTAGCTATATATAACATAACTATTTCATTTTTCATATTTTTACTATTTATAGGAATTTTCTTCTATCATCAAAAAGATGAGCGTTATAAATGGTTTATTAAACCGTGTGTAATTTTATTTATCTTTGACCTTATTAGCTTTTTATCATATACTTGGTTCTTTAGTAATGAGATTTTTAGCGCATACAATCCTATTTTAACTTTCACACTTACTATGAGTATAACGGGATTTGGATTTGTTCTCTTGTATAATGATACGCCAGGAAGGTTTAGAAAAAGATCATTTTATATTGTACTGGTATCAATCGTATTTTCTTTTCCAACTTTTACATATTTTCTTATCATCGCTTCATTATCAATGCCCTTTGGATCTATAGTTCCATTTATTTTCGCTATTAATTTTGGTGTTTTTCTTTTTTATCTTTGTATTGGAATTTATCAATGGAGAATCTCATGGGCAATTTGGAAATCTGGATGGTATGCTTGGAATATTTTACCCTTTGTTAACTTCTTTATAATATATCAAAGTTTTACTGGAGTAGATGTCTTTACTAATTCGTTACAAATTGGAGTACTCAACGTAGAAGGTTCATTTGTAATATCGATAATAATCTGTTCTTTATTTTTCTTGCCAGTGTTATACACTAAAATAAAGAAATACTTTTTTCAAATAATATTTATTATATGGGGTGAAAGTTTATTTTTACTCTATTGGGTTAGTCAAAATCTATTTGTTAGCGATCCTTTACTAAGAAATCTATCCTTTATTTTGTTTTCAGTAATTCTATTGATGCCGTTATTCGCGGGATTTAAATATTGGAAAATAGTGTCAATCCTTTGGCTATTATTAACTGTTATTAATAGTACATTTTTTTTATTTTATTTAGTTTCAATTGGTATCAGTCTAGATATTACAATTTCAATTAATGTCTTGGTTATTGGGTTATTTTTAATTGTCTATTCGTTTTTCCCCAATATAAGATCAATTGGCATTATAATAATAAGTGCGTATTTTGTAACCTTATCAGGTATTTTCCTTACAGTTTATTTCATTCTTTTTCTGATAATACAAAATCCTATATTTTCTGTGAATATTAGTTTTATCATAGTAGGGTTAAGTCTTTTTTCCTCAAAATATATAAATTTGTCAAAGCGAATTATAGATTTGTGTCTCTCATGGATTTTAATATTTAATTTTGCATGGTTGACTTTCAATACATTCAATTTATTTCCAAGTTTAATTGTATTAGCATTTTCTCTGGGGTTAACAGTTTTTGGATTCTCATTTTTCATATTTAATCGGTATAAAATGAAAATTCCTATTAATATGATAATTCCATATTCAATTATCACTATTGGAGCATCCCTATCAGTTACCTCCTTCATTTCTATTATTTTTAATGCATCACCAGGGTTTTTAATTACCACATTCTCCTCAGTTTTTATACTGTTTCTGTATTTTTTAATTACAGAATATCGATATATCCTTTGGTTTGGTTTCCCAATTCCTATAATTTCGCCAATATTCGAATCAATGTTAAGATTCGACGTAATTCAACCATTTTGGCCTTTAATCTGGACATTGTTATATCTCATTACCTTTCAAATTTTAATTAATTTGTTTAAAAAGTCTGTAAAAGAAGAATCACCAGAAAAAGCAAATAGTATTTTTATGATTTATAAAGATAAGAATCAGTTAAAATGGTTTAATTTTACTTGTTTTTTAATAAATTCAATTTGTATTTCTTTATTTATAGCAATTATTCTACCAAATTTAATTAAACAGATATTATTTACTCAACTTTTATTAGTTTACCAATTGTGTGATTTTGTAATAATTTGGTCGTTTCTTTTTTTATTTTGTATGAAGTATATAGAAAAAGCAGAGTTAGATGTGAAAATAAAAGACACATTACTTTTAATCAATAAAATCAGTTTTGTTTTATATATTATAATTCCCATAGCTTCAGGAATCAATCTATTACTTTACCTTTTTCTAATAAATACGAATTTAATTATCTCAATTTATTCTTTTTTAATATTGATTAGTGGAATTGCGTTCATTGAAGGATTCTTATTAGATAGGGGTTATTTTTATTTCTTATTTAATTCGACACGAAATAAATTCACTTTATGGTCATGGTTAGTTTTCAGTAATATTTTGGCTCTTTTCTTTTATTTTTCACATTCAAACATATTTCTATTATTGTTAACAATTTCATTCTTGAATCTCATCTCTGTTTATTTCTTATCTTATTTAGATATATCAAAATCTAAAATATCCACAACTCGCTTAATCCTCATCTATAATTCATTTATTTGGATTTCTTTTTATGTAGCTTCTCTAATTTCGGATGGATTATTATCTCTCTTTGAAGAATTAAGTGGTTTTCCATACTATTCAATGTTATTTCAGAATTCTTTCTTATTATTATATATTTTCAGCTACTTTTTAATTAAATTTGAGAAATCTCTAAAAAATTGGATTGAATTTATTCTTTTTATCACATTTCAAGGGTTATTCGCAATTAACTTGATCTCTATCTTCTTCATCCTTACTTTTTTAAATTTCCTCATCGTTAACTTAATTATATTTGTGGAAATATGTTTATTGTTTAATAGTATAAAGATTTGTAATAAAATTTTACCTGAACAAAAATATCCGAGTTTTTTGGAGAAAACCTATTCGATTTTATTTTTATTATTATATTGCGAAATAAGTCTAATGATTTATGGGTTATTAATTAATTTTATTGGATTATATGAAAGTGTACTCTCTTCTTTAATGGTATTATTAATTTTAACTTTGTTAGATATTTATTCAGTAAGAAAAATAAAGAGATCTTATGCTAAAATTGTTCATACGATTAGTTTTTTTACCATTTCATTAATAATACTTCTGATTTTAAATCAATTTGTCTCTCAATATTCTTTCTTACTGAGTTTAGAATTTTTTGTATTTCTTAGCATGCAATTCTATACTAATTTTTCCCTCTTTACCTCATTAAAATTATTTTACCCAAATAAAGAAGATGCTTTTAAAAAACTCCAAAGTTCTATTCAACATATTTTGGGTGCTTTTTTCTATGGAATGTTATGCTTTTTCGTATTTCAATCATTAATTTTACAAAGGATAGAATTCCAGTTGATTTTTTTGATTTTGAGTGGCATTATCCATATTTTAATGATTATTGATAGTACTCTTTTAAAATTTTTAGGAAAGAGTGCTAGTTATATAAAGTTAATATCTTGGATTTTTATCATGGCTTTTTCCTCAATCTATTTAATCTTGATTTACAATACTTTTTTTATTGCATTATTCTTTACTGTTATACCCATTGTTGTTATTATCCTTACCATTGAATTTGCCTATCTTTTCAGATTATTGTCATTTTGGCAAGTAATTACTTCCAATAAAGAAAAAATTAGATTTAATCTAATAATTATATC
>JABXKB010000414.1 GCA_013375485.1 Promethearchaeota archaeon
ATTTTAAGTAAATTTGTTGTTCAGAACAGCATAATCGGTGAAATTGAAGGTGGATTTAGATTTTTTTCCTTTTTAATAGATATCAATACATTGTTTGAGGATTTTGTTTTTAAAGTTATTGATAAATTTAAACCCTTTGGATATGATAACTCGATATATAAAAAACCCTTTAATGCTAAGAACAACGTGCAATTAAAACCAGATATTATAATAGAAAAAGATAACAAAATTGTTTTGGTTATTGATTGTAAATTTAAGACTGAAATAAGGAGCGGAGATAAATTTCAAATTATTACCTATGGAAATTACTTCAATCTTCAAAAAGGAATTCTTATATACCCAAAAAATAAAACTAACATACCAGAGAAATTTACTGAGACAAACTCTATAAAAATACTCCAAAAAGAAAAGGATTTTTTTATTATTATAAAGTTAATTGACTTAGAAAAACTCTCTGAAACTGCCCTTACAACATTCACAAAGAGTTTATTTAAATTAGCAAAAAATGATAATTCAATTAAAGTCTCTTAAATGTTTACATGCTCTCTTATAATATTTCCTTGAAGATATTCTAAGATCTTGTAAAAATCTTCGTGAAACGGTTAGTAATAGAAGTTGATAACATCTCATTAAGATGTATTATTCCTCTTTAATTTCAATTCTCCTTTTTTTAATTTTATTAAAATAACTAATCCTGCAGTTATAATGACTACAGCTATCCCTGTAATGGAAGTGATTAGGACAGCTATGTTCGTTCCAGTATTAGCAATCAGAAATATATTTCCTGAATGATCGGAAGCAACCACATATCTTCCATTTGAGGATATATCTACACTTTCAATGTCTATGAGAACCATTAAGTCCCACATTACTACTCTTGTTGAGGTATCAAATGAGACAATGTTTCCTGATTTTAAACCAATAATGACATAATGCCCATCATGAGACATTGCGAGATCTTCTGGAAAATCTTGAAAATAATGTTTCCAGATTGGTGTAGAGCTATGTCTATTAAAGAAATAAAATCTGTTTTCATTGGATGAAGCGGCTATTAACTGTCCATTAGAGGATATCGCTACTGAACGGACATAATTTGAAGTAGGATAAGTCCATAGTGGAGTACTAGAATTGCTGCGAAATACTGCTATTTCTCCGATCGGCGGGTCTTCCCAATAATCACCTCTTCCCGAACCACTAACAATGTAATTTCCATCCGAAGAAATACCTACTGAAAAAACATATTCTTCTCCGTAACTCCATAAAGGTGTACTACTTGCTTTATTAAATAGATAAACTTTACCATGATCACCCGAACTACTTGCAGCTGCAATTAATTCACCATTAGAAGATAATGCAACAGATACAAATGAATCTCCTGTATGATAACTCCACATCAAACCATTTCTATCAAACATGTATAATCTATTATCGTTACTTCCCGCAACCATATAAGAGCCATCAGGTGTTATAGCTAAAGAACCGACTGTAGCTCCAGTTTTATGACTCCATAAGGGAACTGAACTATATTTATTAAATAATCGAACATATCCGGTATTACTTCCTGTTACGAAATATTCTCCTTTGTTTGAAAGCGCAGTAATCCAAGGAATATCGCTTGATTCATAAGACCAAAAGGGAATGTTACTTTCACGATTAAAGAGGTGAATTTTTTGGTCATAACTACAAGTAGCAATAATGCTTCCATCATCTGAAATTGCAGCATCTCTAATCCAATCACCGGCTCTAAATTTCCAAACCATCTCAAAACAGGCTACAGATGGAACGGTTATGATGCTAGTAAGCAGAAAAATTGATATAATGAATATGTATCTAGATTTTATTTTTCCAATTCTCATAATTTGTCCTAATATTAACGATCTCGCTGATTTCTGTATAATAGTAACTATTTTCCAATACTATATAAAGTTAAGCAGAGATTTTATTGTCTCAATATGCTTTCTTGAGATACTAACAGATGTAGATATGTTTTAACCTTTTTGATTACTACATTTATATACCAAGATTCATAACTTTTAGTATCCAATTATCAATTACTTGAATATAATACGAGTGAGTAAAATACCAAAAAAAATTGGGTTTGCATTATCCTTAGCTGGAGGAATTAGTTCTTTCATATTGGGTTTACTTTTACCCACTTTGTTTTCTGTTTTTTATCTTATCGGCCCTCTGTTTGTTACAATACTTCAGATAATAATTATTATTGGTGCGGTAATAACAATAGAAGGTGCGATACTATTTTGGGTAAAACCTTCAATATCCGGTAAGCTAGTAGTAATTGGGGCAATAGTGGCGGGTTTGAATGTTCTCTCTCTTGTTGGGGGTATAAGAATTATAAAACGGGAATCAGGAAGGAAACATCCAAAAAAGAAACCTCACATACCCCCAGTAAGTTACCGTTAATAATATAAAAAACTAAGTGGAAATAGACTTCTCTGATGTTCCTTGAACAATTAATTTCGTGAAATAACCGAATATTAAGATTAAGAATTTTCTAAAATCTTTTTCAAATTTTGTCCTTCTTCAATCATGTGTTGGGATATGTGTTGCACTTTCTTCTTAGCGAATTTCGAAAGTAATTTGCCCATGTGAAAGTCCAGGGTTGCTGTGAAAATACTCCCATTTTCAGAGGGTTCGATTTCAAATGAACCCCCACCCAATATGAGTTTTAAAAACCCTACAGTCTTAAATCTATATAATCTGTTTGGAATAAGTTTAGTCAACTTAGATCTCATCTTTAAAAAATCTCCATCAATATCTTCTTCAGCATACAATATAGAGCCAACTTGACTAGCATTGTCTGTTTCCCAATTAGCTTTTATGTGAGAAGGATGCCATTCAAGGTAATTTTCTGCAATATGTAAGAACCAATCCCAAATTACTTCGGGAGAGACATTAATTTCGATAGAATCGTGGAGGGTTTGCATTTTATTTCACTTTAAGTATTTTTATATCCGTATTATTAAAAGTATTCAAATTTTATAATTATGATTATTGGGATTCATCTCTAGTGGTTTTATTTTGAAAAACAAATTTACAATAGATTCAAATCCC
>JABXKB010000124.1 GCA_013375485.1 Promethearchaeota archaeon
TTGAATTAATAGAAACAATACAAGCTGGAGATATTCCTCAAAAAAAGCTAAATAAAGGTCAATGTTCCTATATAGCAACTGGAGCAGCTATCCCAGAAAACTCAAATGGCGTTGTAATGGTTGAGTTTAGTGATAAACAAGAAAATAAAGTCTTAATTTCTACTGCAATAACTCCTGGAACCCATATCATTGAGATTGGAAATGATGTAAAAAAAGGGGATATTATTGTTGAAAAGGACACGTTAATTGATTTAGCAACTATAGGTATTCTAGCATCGTGTGGTATTAAAGAAGTTTCAGTATATAAAAAGCCAATTGTAAGTCTTATAAGCACAGGTAACGAATTAGTTAGTCAAGATATAAAAGAATTAGAGATTGGTAAGATATATGATATAAATTCTATAATATTAAAAAAAGCGATCGAAAATACTGGTGTTCAAGTGAATTTCTTAGGAATTATAAAGGATGATTATAAGAAATTAAAGAATGCTATGGATAATGCTTTAGAAAATAGCGATATTACTATTTTGTCTGGTGGAACCTCTAAAGGAGAAGGTGATTTAGGACCAAGAGTTTTAGAAGATTATAATGATATTGAAATTTTAATTCATGGAGTAAAAATAAAGCCAGGAAAACCAATTATTTTTGCAAAAATGGAGAAAAAAATATTGTTTATTTTGCCTGGTTATCCCACCTCTGCGTTAAGTTGTTTTTATGTCTTTATTGATAATTTTTTAAGAAAAATGTCTGGTTATCCTCTAAGAGAAAAATTTTCAAAAGACATCGAAGTTGGTGAGCGGATTTATAGTACTATTGGTCGACATGAGTTTAAAGCAGTTAAAATTCAAGAAGTTGATGGTAAAAAGAAAATTTTTCCTATCAAAACAGGGTCAGAAGCAATAAGTACTATGTTCTATGCAGATGGATATATAGAAATAGATGAATTGGAATCAATTGTAGAAAGAGGAGATAAAAAAAAAGTCTATTTCTTCTAAAATTTAATATTTAATTAGAAAATGGTTAATTACTATGAAAGAAAAAACAAAAGTTCACGAAGAACATAAGGATAAAGCTCCTAAAGAAATAAATTTAGCTCTAATAATAGTAAGCACAAGTAGATTTCTTGAGATGAAAAAAGGTAAAAAAACTTCGGATAAAACAATTCCTAAAGTGAAACGATTATTAAATGATAACCTATCAATTTCATTAACTTTTACCAAGACTATTCCTGATTCAGAAGAACATATAAATAAAACTTTAACAGAATTAATGAAAAATCATGAAATTAATTCAATTATTTTTAGTGGTGGTACTGGTTTATCACCAAAAGATATCACTTATGAAACTATAGAACCCCGTTTGGAAAAAAGATTTGATGGTTTTGGAGAACTCTTTAGACATCTTTCTTACAATGAAATTGGTACTTCAGCTATGTTATCAAGGGCGACAGCAGGTATTTTAAAAGGCAAAAAGCATATGAAAGTTATTTTTTTACTTCCTGGTTCTCCAAATGCTGTAAGATTAGCTTTACAACACATAATAATACCTGAATTAGGGCATATATTATACTTAATCAATAAAGAAGAGTGAAATGATTTGGAAAAACTTCATAAAATTGGATTTTCAAAGTTAACCCCTTTAGAAGAAGCTTTAGAAAAACTATTTTCAAAAATCCATGTGAACCCAATTGAAGAGATTATAATTAAAGAAGTATTAAATCGTATTTTAGCGGAAGATATTATCAGTGAAATAGATATTCCTCCATTTGATAGATCTGCTATGGATGGGTATGCCATTAAAGCAGAAGATTCATTTAGGGCATCTCCAAAAAATCCGAAAAAGATCAGATTTACGGGAACAATTGAAATTGGTGAATCTTCAAATCTGAGAATTTACAAAGGTGAAGCAATTAGGATCTCTACAGGAGCCCCAATACCGGAAGGATCTGATGCTGTTATTAAAATTGAAGACACTGAAATTGAAAATGATCTAATTATTCTTTATACCTCTCTAGCCCCAGGGAAAAATATTTCAAAAAAAGGGGAAGATTTAAAGAAAAGCACCCTTGTTTTGAGCAAGGGTACAGAATTAAAAGCTGAGCACATTGCGCTTTTATCTTCCTTAGGATATAATAAAGTGAAAGTACGAACCAAACCAAAAATAAGTATTTTTTCAACTGGAGATGAATTAATTGAACCTGGTGTTTCACTACAACCAGGGAAAATCTACAATTCAAATACCCCAATGATATCTGCCTTAGTAAATTTATATGGTGGGATCATTATTCGAGGTGAAGGTATAAAAGATGATAAAAAAGCGATCAAAACTAAATTAATTGAAGCAGCAGAAGACTCACAAATTATAATCTTTACAGGAGGTACTTCTGTTGGCACTAAAGATTACCTACCTGAGATTATTGGTGAACTGGGGTCTATTTTGGCACATGGTATCGCAATGAGGCCTGGAACTCCAGTTTTAATCGGGTTTTTAAAAAATTCTTTAATATTTTGCCTTCCTGGAACTCCAGTTGCAGCATATGTTTCATTTCTAAAAATCAGTGGCCCTGCTATGAGGAAAATGTTAGGATGTTCTGTGTTAGATCCTAGAATCGAAATCATGGCAATAATAAATAAAGATGTTCCTGTTTCTGGTCTTGGGTATCTCCATTATTTAAGAGTAAAAATTGAAAAAGAAAAAAATGAAATTATTGCCGTTCCTGTCAAATTAAAGGGATCTGGAGTAATCAGTTCTCTCACTAAATCTGATGGAATTATCGAGATTCCACCACATCAGGAGGGATTAAAAAAGGGAGAAAAAGTTATCATAAAACTTTTTCCAAGATAATTAACTAAAGATTATCTATTGATTTTATTAATCTAATATTTCCTCATTACTTTATTAGTCAAAGAATTGAATTTCTTTATTTTTAAAACAAAAATTTTATAATATTTATTAGGCATAACTAAAAGCTTTATATCTTTTAAAAATATCTTTCACTTAAGATAATTATTTGAGGTAGGATTTAATGGTTATATATATAAATTTAATAACTCCAATATTCCTGGCATTCAGGGAGGGATTAGAAGCTACTTTAATAATAGTAATTATAATTTTATATTTGAAAAAAACAAATCAAAGACGTTATAATAAATATGTATATATTGGAGCTATTCTGGCGATAACCTCTAGCATAATCTTTGCTGTTATTTTTTCTATGGTGTTTGGAGGATTTACAGGGATTTTAGAACAAATATTTGAAGGTTCTGCATTTATTATATCTGGTATATTTATTATTACCTTAGTTTTGTGGGTTAGTAAGGAAGGTCCAAAGATACGTGAAACTTTAGAAGAAAAGGTAGAATCTTCAATCGAAAGACAGAAAGTATTTTCAATTTCAGGATTAACTTTTTTAATAATCATCAGAGAGGGAATTGAATTGGTGCTTTTATTAACTGGAACAAGCTCTATAGGTTCAATTAGTCAAACTACAATTATTTTGGGTTCTATAATCGGCTTAGGAATTTCAATTTTTATCGGACTTTTGACATTTTATGGAATTAGAACAATCAATTTATCGAAATTCTTCAAAGCTACTAACATAATTCTGATATTATTTGCTGCAGGGATAATCACTTATGGTTTACATGAATTTATTGAAGCGGGAATTATCAATCCCATTATTGAAGAAGTATGGAATATAAAACATATTCTACCCGAAACATTTCCTGATGGAAATTCAGCAACTCCAGTATGGCTTGAAATAATTGGCTCATTACTAAAGGCACTTTTTGGTTATAATGCGAATCCTGCTTTATTAGAAGTTATTGTATACCCCCTATTATTACTTATGATTGGTTTTGTATCGTTGAAATTATGGAAAACTAACTCAAAACCTTCTATTGAATGATCTAGACATTAGAGTTTTTTTCTTTTAATTTTTTTTCTAATTCTTCTTTTTCTTCTTCGAGCTTCTTAATTTTTTTCTCTTTTTGTTTCATTTTTAATCCAGTTATGGTAAACCCTTGCAAATTAAGTATTTTCCTGATAAAGATGAATGTAGCTAAAGAAATTCCGACCAAATAAAGAACATTTACAGACCAAAAATAGGGATCTATCGTACTCCAAATCTCTTCTACATATGGAAAGCTTAAGAAGGGTAATACTACTGCAATTAATCCAATCCATATCATTCCAATTAGTAGGAGTGCTTTTTCCCATAATCGAATTTGCAATCTATAAAAAATATATAAATGAAGCCAATACAAAACACATATAAACGCAATAGGCATGAATAAAAATGATCCAATTGCTAAAATCAATAATAGATTAACGGCAAATTTGTTACGCCATAAATCTAAAATATCTTTTACAGCCATTTGATCTTGAACTTGAGCTTTTGCATATTCTTTTCTTAATGAAAAATATTCCTTTTTTATTTTCCTAGCAACTTTTTTTGCTCCTTTCTTCCAGAAAGAAAGTTTACTAATTTCAACCGCTTTATGAAATTGTTCACTAGCTAAAGGAATGATGTAAAGATTTAGTAATAAAGATATTATTCCATAAATATATATAATATTATCAAACCATAACCATAACCCCGTTTGGGTGACAGCCACAGCTTCAGTATAACTTGAAATAATTTTATAAATCGCATAGCCTATTAAAAATAACGGTATAATAATCTCTATTACGATTAAAATAATAGTGCCTCGCTTTTCTAATTTACTGCTTAATTTATCCATAAGTAACAAGAAACCATTTGATATACTCAAGACTAAACCAAAACCAGCTAAAAATTTTACAGCCCAGAAGAATATAAGAAATGTAAAGTTTAAAGTAACCTCTCCAGTAAAAAGTAATAACAACATCAATGCTAAAGTGATGACTAATCCAATAACGTAGATAATTTTGTATGTTTTTTCCTCCATGAATTATCAAAAAGAAAGAGGTTATATAATTTCTTAGTTTATTTATTTTAAATTCTATTCTGAATTTAATATTCAATAATTATATCTTTCTAATCAACTATCTTATACAACCTAAAATTATTTTAGAAATGGTTAATTCTTAAACATATGGTTGATACAACCAGATTAGTAAAAGAAATACAAGAAAAATATAATATTATTGGTAGAACAGAAGAACTAAAACAAATTGTTTTAGCTCATGCCGTAGGTAAGAATATATTATTAGAAGGAAACGTTGGAGTTGGTAAAACTACATTAGCTAAAGCCATTGCTGAATATTATGGTTCTAATGATTCAAACTTCTATAGAGTAGATTGCAGTGAAGAATTACTTCCTCATAATCTTGTTGGATACTTTGATCCTCCTCTAGTAATTGCTAAAGGGTATGTCGAAGATTCTTATAAATACGGACCCTTAGCCTTAGCTATGATAAATGGTGGATGCTTGTTTATAAATGAAATAAATAGAATGCCAGAGAGCACTCAAAATTCGTTGTTAACATCATTAGATGAAGCCATTCTTGAAATACCTAAATTAAAAACTATTAGAGCTCATAAAAGTTTCTTCGTAGTAGCAACTCAGAATCCGGCGGCTCATGTTGGGGTTACGGTACTTGGTGAGGCTCTGGTTGATAGATTTATATGGATTAATCTAAATTATCAAAGTCCTGAAGAAGAAATTCTAATTATCAAACAAGAGTCCAATTTGAACAGTGGTAATGCTGATAAAATAGCCAAAATCTCTCAAAATATTATCCAAATAACGAGAGAAAGTACTTCAATTCGTAGGGGAAGTAGTATTAGAGGAGCAATAGACTTGGCAACCTTAGTAAATCAATACGACAATAGTGATAGCTCTAAAAATTGGGTTGAAGCGAGTGTAATGGCATTATATAACAAAATTGAACTCGAAGAAGGTAGTTTGACTCAAACAAAAAAGGAAATAATTACGAATATTGTCTTAGCTGTATTAAATAAATCGGATTTTCAATAATCGATGATTTCTCTGAGGAACAATCTGAAGAGATTGAGAAAAGGCTGCATGTTAGATTAACTAAAAGTAAACCGGATAAAGAGATTTTGGAGTATGAAATAATACGGAAAAAAAGAAAAAAACCTGAATATTATAAGCACCTTGCGAATACGTTAGATTATAAGCAAATAAAGGAATTAACATATCTAGCAATACAACATAAAAATCTTGAAGCTCTTATAGGTTTACTCAAAGCAAATGTGTATGCTGCTACTGATGTTTTAGATACAGACGAAGGTGTTAAATTCTTTTCAGAAAAAACTACAGAATCGGGAGATTTTATGCCAGAGGTCTACTTTTTTATAAGACGTCCTATTTCTGATAAATATAAATCAATATTTCGGCGATTAGCACGCCAAAGTATTTTAAAATTATCTTTAAAAATAACAAGTAGAGGTATAAGAGGTCAATTCAAAAAGACTGTTCCCTATTACCAAATGGGTATGCCTGAATTTAGTATGGATGAAACAGTTCAACATAATCCATTAAAAATTTATAATAAAAACTTAAACTATAAGGATATCTATGGAGTAGAAAGAAAACGGCAAAAAAGAAAAGTAGTATTAGTACTCGATACAAGTGGAAGTATGTATGGCCGTTTATTACTAAATGCAGCCCTTACTACTAGCGTTTTGGCTTATAATATGGAAAAAGAAGATTTTGCTATTGTTTTATTTAATTCAACTGCTATGGTTATGAAAAAAATCAATCAGAAAAAACCAATAATTTCGATAATTGATAATATTTTAGATTCCGAAGCCGTAGGCTTTACAAATATCTATATAGGATTAGAAAAAGGACTAAAGGAGTTAAGTAAAATAAGAGAAAATAGAAAAAGCCGTTTTGGTATATTAATAACTGATGGTATTTATAACCGAGGCAAAGATCCTGTAATTTTAGCAAAAAAATACCCCAAATTACATGTCATAGGAATGCCTGCTGGTAATGATGCGGATCTAGGTATTGAAACCTGCCGAGAAATTGCTAAAGCTGGGCGAGGAAAGTTTTATGCTGTAAATGATTATAAAGAAATTCCGCGAGCCTTAATAGAATTACTATCTCAAACTTGATTTAAATTTAGCTCTGTTTTTTCATTTAAGTTAATTATTTAAATATTTTTTCAATTATATAGTCTTAAAAATCTACAATTTATTATAATTTAGTATAAAAATATTTGATGAATAATAAAAATTATACAGCATTTTAAAAAATTAAAGAATAAATCAATATCTTTTATGGTGAATAATTTATATTTAAAGACGACAACGATTGTAGATATATTTTTAAAATATGTCTTATAGGGGCTGGTGGAGTCGGAAAAACTTGTATTGCTCAAAGACTATGTTTTAATACATTTAATTTAAATACTCAATTAACTGTTGGAATAGATTTTTATACGTATAATGTACCCATTATAATCGACGGAGAAAAAACACATATAAGGCTTTCAATATGGGATTTTGGAGGACAATCGCACTTTAAAACGCTTTTCCGGTATTATATTAATGGTGCAAATGGAATTTTCTTCGTGTTTGATTTACTACAAATGCAAAGTCTTCTTGATTTAGACTGGTGGTATGACAAGTTAATAGAGTATGGGGTGACAGATCCCCCAAAAATTCTTGTTGGAACTAAACTTGATTTGTTTGAACAAGAGGATAATCAATTTGGAATTGATAAGTCAATTATTGAGGAATTCATTAGAAAACACGGTACAAACGATTTCATTAAAACTTCTTCTAAAGATAATGTTAACATTCAAAATATTTTTAAAGAGATGGTTAAGAAACTATTAGATTTTTATAAACTTGGTAATGTAAAGGTATTATAATTATCTTTATTTTTAATTCTTCAATTTCAATAAAATATCTTTATAAAATTTTATTGTTATATCAATTATAATACAATAATACTTATTGATGAAAGTCTTAAAATAATCCTAATGCGTATCAAAGGGACGCAAAATTGAATAGGTGATTAAACTATAATAAGAGAGGAAGAACCGCGCTACATTTTCAAAATATGTTTGATCGGTGACGGCGGTGTCGGAAAAACTTGTATTGCAAGAAGGTTATGCTTTAATACCTTTAGTGTGAATACCCAATTAACCGTTGGAATTGATTTTTATACTTATGACATCCCTTTGGTAACTAAAGGGGAGGAAACTTTTCTTAGACTATCCCTCTGGGATTTTGGAGGCCAAGAACAATTCCGAACGCTTTTTAAGTATTATATCAATGGTGCAAATGGAATTTTCTTAGTATTTGATTTACTACGAATGGAATCGTTAATCAAACTTGATTGGTGGTATGATAAGATAACACAGCACGGTCTTGATGATAGCCCAAAAATACTGGTTGGTACTAAACTCGATTTAGCTCAAGTAGAAAAACAATACAAAGTTGATAAATTGATTGTTGAGCAATTCCTTAAAAACCATGATGAAAAAGATTATCTTGAAACCTCTTCTAAAGAGAATACAAACATCCGCAACAGTTTTATAGAAATCGTAAAAAAAATCTTAGATTCTCACGGTTTTGATTATGAACAAATAGGATAATGATCCTAATATTAATAATAATTGATTAAATCTTCTTATTCCGTTATTAGATATTCCTCAGGAATTTTTTGTCCATATCCTGCTTTTTTAAATTTTTGACTATTTTCAACATAAAGGTTAGTACTAAATTCGTTCAATCTATTTTTTGAATATTCTTTTTTTTTAATTGCTGGGACTCCAGCATACAAACAAAAATCGCTGGTTTCATCTCGTAAGACAGAACCACCTGCTAAAGTACTACATTTTCCTAATTTACCACCTTGTAAAATAGAAGCATTTATTCCAACTAATGAATTATCTCCAATTATACAAGGTCCATGACACATACATGAATGAGCTAATCTTACACTATTACCAATTTTGCAAATTTCATTGGGTCTTGAATGTAATACAACATTTTCTTGAATACTTGTATTTACTCCTACAATAATTTTTCCCCAATCTCCACGAAGCTTTGCACCATACCAAATATTTGTGTAAGCACCTATTTCCACATCTCCAATAATTACAACATCTTCAGCAATGAAAGTTGTGTGATGAATTTTAGGCGTTGTACCGTTGAATGGACTTTTAATTATCATCGCTTATCCACTTAAATTTAGAATATCTAAAATATATTATGTATTTTAGATAAAATTTTTGTTGAGAGAGTTATAGATTTTTAGGTATATATATCAATATTATATTAATTTTATAATCACACTAGACAACTTTTATTTTAGTTATTAATTTATTCATCGGTTCTAAGAATTAACGAGTACGTTCATTTAATCCTGTGATACTTAAAAAAAAAATTTCTATCGCTGTTTACTAATGAGACGAAGAATTCGTTTTTATTTGGCTTAATTTCGGTTTTGTCAGATGAAATATTAGATTAAACTTTTGTGTCTATGACAACCACACGAAAAATCTGTTGCAACTATGGAACTTATATTCTTTTATTTAAATGATAGATTCATAGCTACTTCCTTAATTTATAAGTACTAGATACTAAAAAAATTATTATAATGACAGGTGTATTTCAACTGAGTAAAATACCTCAATTCTTATCTCAAATAAAAAAATCCAAACATTTAATTCGAATGACGATTGTGGGAGATGGAGCAGTAGGAAAAACAACATTAGTTCAAACTTTACTTAAAATAACAACTACTCATAATCATTCTGGCCATGAAGTATTGGAAGACAAAAAAGTGACTCGTACTCCTTTTATGGAGATCGAATCTTGGAATTATAAAGATTTAGTTTTTCAATGTTATGATTTAGCAGGACAAAGAACTCCAGGTATGCATCCATTAGATCTCTTACAAAATCACGTACTTAAATATATTGATATTTACATCTTTGTTTTTGCATTAGATCGATATGAATCTTTTGCAAATCTTAATGATTGGCTCCGATTAATGAATTTAGAGTATGGATTAAGAAATAACAATGGTGGATTTATTCTAGTGGGAAATAAAGTTGATTTAGAAAGAAATGTTTCAAGGGAGTTGGTCCAAACTTTAGTTGGTGAAGACAGATTCTTTCACACCTATGTTGAAACAAGTCCTATTTATGGAATAGGTATGGATGAGATGTTGAATAACATTGTTTATCTAAGTAAAAGACTCCTTAATTTATGTGATTAGGGTATAATATAGGTATTATTAGACTCTCATCTTTTACAAAAATATGAGATGAGTTGTTAAAATGACTGAGATTAATTGTAAAATATGTAAGGAAAGAATTAATTTTGATCCTAAGAATCCTAATACATATATTCATAAATCTGAATCGGGCAATTTAATGGTTGGTAAATTATTTACTATCAGATTAGGGCATCAAACTGATTCAGGAACTTCCCACATAAATGTTGTAGTTGTTGATGAAAATGGAGAATATCGAGCCCATAAAGATTATTATGAAGAAAAAGTGAGTACCAAAGGTGCTCATGATCTATGGAATAATCTTCAGCGTTCTATTCCATTAGAACTTCGATTATATTTATCTTTAGCAAGTGATGAAGAGAAAATAATTCTTTCTTCATTATCAGATCTCACCACTAAAACACCCTTAGAATGGTATGAATCCTTAAAACAATTAAGGGATAATAATCCAACCAATCAATTAATTACTTTTATTGCTGTAAAATGGGGTTTTATAATAGGAAAAGGTAAAGAGCTTCTTAATTATAAATATGAACCTACTTCTTGGAGTTATCCAATATATTTACGCTTACAAACAAGGTTTTCACCATCATCAGAATTAACATTAATAGCTAAGAGAATAGATTTTGAATCCGCTCCTTTAATCATTCAATTAGAGGCTGCTGTTGCAAAATCAGAAGTTTTTCTTCGTTTAAGTAATTATGAGCTTTTAGAAGGATTATATGATGATTGTCAGAAAAAATGGGGTAGTCAAACGTCTATTGAAGTAAAGACAGGATTAATGATATTGCAAGGATACTATGGTTTTAGGTTATATTTTCTCCAAAGGATAAATGAAGCAATAGAAGTAATAGAACCTGTGTTTAATTTTGGGCAAATTTTAGGAAATCGAGAAATTATTATGGTTGTTGGTAACTTTTATGCTGCTGTTAACCAATCTAGCGGGGATCTTGAAAAAGCACTACAAATCTTTGAAATTGTATTAAAGGTTAGTGAAGAAATCGGAGATGAACGCACTAAAGCAGTTATTTCTTCCAATATGTCTGTGATAGAATCCAAACAAGGGTTATACGATCAAGCCCTAAAACGACAAAAGGCGATATTAGAATTACCTATTGTTAAAGAAGAATTTTTTATAAAAATCTCTTTAATGAGCATCATCGGCGAAACATTGTTTATTTCTGAACGTTATGATGAGTCAGAAGAATTATGCAAAAAAATTCTTTTAGAAGACAATCTACCTTCTTACTATAAAACTGATACTCTTTCGACTCTTAAAAGAATTGCTGGTAAAACTGACTCTCTTGAACTCTTAGAATTTGCTAGAAATCATATTCCAGAGGATTCAGAATTTTTAAATTCACCTGTAGGTCAAATTTTTATGCATGATCTTAAAGCAATAGAAGGAGAATTGCGGAGCAACTGGTCAGAATTGATAGATCATTTAAAAGAAGAAAGAGGAATTATGTTTAAGAATCAATTTGTCGAAAATGCTAGTGATATCGAAATTAGACTAGCAGAAGGTTATTTTAAATATTATCAAGAAACGGGAAACCTTGAATTCTTGAATCATGCATATAACCATTTGGATTTAGCAAAAACGATTGCATTAGAAAATCAAAGTTATCTTGACCTATGTAGATTGGTTATGCTTAAAGGGTTGTTAGCAGCAGAAAGTAAACTCCCAGCACAAGCGAAATTATACTTCGAAGAGGCACTAAGAACCGCACAAGAATATAATTTATCAGGTCTAGAAAACGAAATAAATCAAAATCTAGAAATGCTAAATACCGGTCTTATTGAAAAGTCAGCTGATTCTGTATTACGCAGAATGTTTCAACGATTAACATTTAGAAAGTCTGAAGACAAAAAAACAAAGAAGAAAAGTGTTATTTATTCACTGTTTATTGGAACACAAGATTCTGCTTGGGAAATAGTATTAAGGAATGAAAAGAGTGGTTCTCTCAACGACACTATTTATCTTGTAGGAATTTATGATCTGTGGAATAATATACGGAAAACTATGATACAACAACAAATAAATTATTTCAC
>JABXKB010000125.1 GCA_013375485.1 Promethearchaeota archaeon
TGTTAATATCATTTTCTGAATCATTGACTTCTAGACTTACAAATTGGTTTAATTCATCAGTATCTAGTTTCAATGTAACCTTCCAATTCCCTTCAACAAGAGGAGCATACCAACCAGAATATCCATCATCAGATTTTTTAAAACCCAATAACGGAGAAGAGAAATAATATTGTTTTTTTGGTAAAGATGGTGATAATTCTATTCCTTCTTTAGTGAATTTTGCGCCTATCAAATGTATTATATTATATAATGGCCAAGCATGTGGATGTAAATTCATAACAGGAAAATCTGTCCAGTTTACTAAGAATGGGTCTTCTAACATATTTTTTTTGTCATTTGGATCTCCTGTAATTAAATATTCAAAAAAGTGAGTTTGTCCATAGAATTTTGAGAGATCGGAGTTATATGTATCCGGACCACTCCAAATTCCATACCATATATCAGGAAAAGCTTCTGCGTGAAATGCAAGGGTATTTTTTTTCCACTCATCCCAAGCCATTTCACTATTTACATGAGATAAAGCCCATATTAACGTTCCATTAATAGATGGCCAAATACCTCCATTCACTCGCATACCAACTTCTCTTTTAATAACATCAATATTTTTACTTAGTATTTTTGCTCCAATCTTAGAGGAATTTCGTAATAACTTGTCAATATTATTTATTAAAACTGGAATCCAATCCTTATCAACAGCATCTCCTATAATAGCCCATGGTTGAGGTTCTAACCATAATACATCATCTCCAATCCAACCTAATTCGTCGTTAAACCACGCTCGCTTAAACCATTGTCCATTCCACTGAGCTTTAACAGCATTTTTCAAAGATTCGGCATAATTAATAACTTTATCAACCATATCATCTTTTTCAATGATGCTCAATAACTCCGCAAATTTACTGAAAACATAAATTGCCATAGTAGTATTAAGAATACTTTCTCCATGAGTTCTCACCTCCTCTTGTTTTTCTTCTGGTACAAATCCCATTACAGCACCATCATTCCAATCACCTGTAGAGATTCTTTGAAGTCCATGCTTTCCAGTTCCAGTAATTTCTGTAAAATGGTTATAAAACAATAATAGCATTTTTAAAACCGTTGATGTACTAGCTTCTTTACCATAAAGAGGATAAGTTGGAATTACTTCCTTTAAAAATTCTTTATCTCTTGTAGCTAGTATGTATTCACTAGTAACCCATATTACCCATAATTCAAGATCACTAGGAAAAATTGGTAACGGTATAATCATCCCATTACCAATAATTCCATATGGAATTTCTCCATCTTCTTTAACTGTTTTTAAAATGTATCTTATAATTTCTTTAACAATTTTGGGTTCGCAAAAAATAAAAGGTAACACATGCTGTAGTGGATCTCGTGCCGCTATCTGAGTTCCCATTATATATTGATACACATGTCCTTGAGAAAGAATATGCTCTTTGAAATAATCATCAAACGTCATAGCACTACGTAAATAATAATTGTGCCATATAATTTCACGTTCTACCCAAGCTTCTTTAGGAGTAGACAATTTAACTATATTTGTTTTCCACCTTTCAGCAGAAAACTCCCATTGATTGTAAATTTCTTTTTTATAATCTTTTAAAATTTGATCGAGCAAAACACTTTTAGGCAAATAACCATAAGCAAAATATAAAGTTCGACTCTCTTTTGGTTTTAATTGAACTCGTTGTTCTATAATCATAGCACTTTTATCATCTCTAGTATCTAAATTAGAAGGAAGTGTTCCTTTAACACCATCAGGAAACTCAACTCCTCCTTTTCCAAAAAATTCAAAGCCATTTGTACTAAAACTATCAATAGGACCATTTAATGAAACAAGGAATGTCTTAGTGGAATTTTTGCTTTCATATACAGGTTGGGGAGTTTCTCTTTTGTTTTCATCCTTCCGACCTTGAAAATATTTAGCTTCTAATAAACCAGAATTATCTATTAATGAAAATTCATGAGAAAATTGTGAACTAAATTCTCTTCGCTTTATATTCATTAATGAAAGATCTTTTTTCCCAAAAGCTGTATAATATGCAACTGCTGAAAATTGAATCATTTTACATCCCCAATATTCTATCCACCGTAAATTCTTTGTTTGTTCAGTATTATTTGAAATTGTAACTTGAGAAATAAGTAAAGGATCATCTCCATAAGGTGCAAAAATAACTTGATCCACTGATAAATTGTGTCTTTTAACAATTTTACGGAAATATCCAATCCCAAAAATTCGATCAAATGAGTCTCCGTTTCCTGAATAAAATGTACTTAATAGATTTTCTCCATTAACTAAATATCCAAACCCTCCTGCGAACTGATTTTGCTCGGGATCATAATCATTAAGGAATTTTGGACATCCTTCGTCTTGACGAACTTGAACATAACCAAAATTTGAAGCAACTCCGACTAAGCGATCATTTCCAACTTGGTGTAGATGTTCTTTATTAGAGCGCAACTTTTCATTTAGAGGAATAATTGCTTTAGGATCATTTATTTGGTCGCAAGTATAACGGTAAGCAGGTAATCCGAATTCATCTTCAATCCATTCCCCAAAATAACCAGAACCAAATGATTTTTTTGACATTTTTCAAAAGATAATCTTAATTAGTGTCTTATAATAAATTCCCGCTAATATAAGAACCTTCATATTCTTCATATTCTTATTTGTAATAAAATTCTACGTCGTAATAAAGTCTTTAAAGTAAGAATACTTTTTTGGTTTATTAAATAAACAAATTGATACTAAAATGAGTAGGATTTTCACTGATCTTGGAATTGTCGGAATTACATTCTTTTACGTTATTTTAACAATTTTTATCCCTCTTATCTTATATAAAAAAGAAAAAATTTCTAAATTTGGAGCTAGAAAAGCAATTCATATGTTCGCAGGATTAGCAATTTTAAGCTCACCATTTTATTTTTGGCCATTTTGGTCTACTATTATTGCAGGTACTTTGACATTGTTCGTATTTTTTAGCTCTAAAGAGTCGAAAGTGAAACAGCTAAAAGATTTATACGATGCTATCTCTGAAGAGCAGGAAGAAAACTTAGAGAGAGCTTTTCTTCAAGGCCCATTTTTTTATTGTATTTCTATCACATTATTAGTATTTGTATTTGCGATTTTTGCCCCAGACCAATTTTATTTTCCAATAGCCGGAGTGTTAATAATGATTGTTGCTGATACTTTAGCTTCAGTGATAGGAAAACGTTGGGGAAAGGTTGGTATAAGCCTACCCTGGACAAATTCAAAAAGGACACTTGAGGGGTCTCTTACATTCTTTGTTACAGCATTTCTAGTATGTTCTTTATCCTTTTTCCTATTTGGTACTCTTATTCCAACATTTCAAGAACCTTTACCTGTTACTACCATCTTAATTTATTCAATAATCACGAGTACAATCGCAACTCTTATAGAACTTATTTCTCCAAGCACTTATGACGATTTGACGGTTCCTATCGGCAGTACAATAATTATTTACCTTTTAACTCTACTCTAATATCACAAAATCTCTTATTTCATCTCAAAAAATTATTAAAAAATATAAGATCCTTTATTATGGAAACGGTAGAAAAATCCTTTGATGTTATAATAGTCGGCGCTGGTACAGGCGGAACCACCGCTGCAAGATTTACAGCAAAGAAGGGTTTAAATGTATGTTTAATTGATAGAAAACCAAGAGGAGATATTGGAGATAAGATATGTGGTGATGCTGTAGGAAATGAAATTTTTGATATGTTAAAGATAAACCATCCAAGAAATGAAGAATTATCTTGTTATATAAAAGGTGCGAAATTATATTCCCCAAATCATAAGAAATGTATTACTCTTTTAGATCCAAAACAAGCAGGTTATATTGTAAATAGATTAGAATTTGGACAAAGATTATTAAATGAAGCTCTCGATGCTGGTGTAAAGCAATTTTTGGATAAGACTATGGTTTTAGATTTATTATATAAAAATGGTACTGTAAATGGTATTCAAGTTAAATTAAATAATGGAGAAAAGGTGAAGCTCAATGCGAAGATCGTTATTGATGCTAGTGGTTTTTATTCCCCTCTAAGAAAAAAAGTAAAAAGTACCTTAATTGAAAAGAATATTCTAAAAGAAGATAGCATTTTATGTTATCGTGAAATAGTGAAATTTTCACCATCAGATCAAGAAGTTCAAGATCCTGAATATATTACCATTATTCTTGATCAAGAAAAAGCACCAGGGGGATATATCTGGTATTTTCCTAAAAATGAATCTTCACTCAATATAGGAATTGGTACTTTTATGGATTATCAAGGTAAAGTTAAAGATCTCTATAAAACTAATGTATATCATGAATTTATTAAAACATCTAATGTTGATATTCTTTCATCTGGAGGTGGTGTAGTTCCTGTGAGACGACCACTATGGTCGTGTGCTGACAATGGTTTTATGCTAATAGGAGATGCTGCTTGCCAAGTCAATCCACTTCATGGGGGTGGGATAGATCCGTCCATGCGAGCGGGATATCATGCTGCAAATTCAGCAGTACACGCTCTAGAAAATAATGATTATTCCATAGATGAATTATGGGATTATAATTATAATGTAATGACAAGTTTTGGAGCAGAATTTGCTTCATTAGATTTATTAAGAATTGTTCTTCAATCACTTTCAAATGAAGATTTAAATTTTGGTTTAGAACGTGATTTATTAAGTGGAGAAGAAATTTTAGAAATTTCCTCCAAAGGTGGATTAAACCTATCAATAGTTAATATGGCAGTTAAAGCTATTAAGGGAATTTCGCATCCGAATTTATTATTAGATCTAAATTATCTTAGAATAAGAATGAATGAAATATCTAAACTTTATAAAAATTTCCCTAAAAATTTCGATCAATTTTCCGATTGGAAAGAAAAAGTTGTTGAAATTTATGATAAAATTAATAGAATGATTATAAAAACCAAAAAGAGTAAATAGAATGAGAGATGTGGAGGATTTGGAAGATATTGTAATTGATGAATATATTGAAAGAAGTACTTATGAATATTTAATAAAAAAAATCAACAATGAAGGTGCTCTGCACTTTTCTTTAATAGATCCCGACCCATTAAGACAAGGACCGATTAAAGCAGCAAAAATGGCAAAATATGCCGAGGATGCTGGAACTGATGTGATATTGATTGGAGGATCTACTATTTGTGATCAAAATTTTGTTGACAAAACAATTCAGGCTATTAAAAGTAAAGTTGAAGTGCCTATTATTATTTTTCCTGGAGGAATTGGTAATATCTCTCAGTATGCTGATGCAATTTTTTTCATGTCTTTATTAAACTCATCAGATCCTTATTCTATAGTAGGTCAACAAGCTCTTGCTTCATATACAATTAAATCCTTTAACTTAGAATATATTTCAATGGCATACTTAATAATAGAACCTGGAGGGAGTGCGGGATGGATTGGAAATGCTAAATTACTTCCTAGAAAAAAACCCAAATTAACAGCTGCTTATGCATTAGCAGCAGAAATGTTTGGTTTCAAAGTTATATACTTAGAAGCTGGTTCTGGTAGTGAAAAAATTCCGATAGAACACATAAAAACATGTTCATCAATCTTAAACATTCCAATAATTGCTGGAGGAGGAGTTGATAACAAAGAAGACGCAAAAGCTTTTGTAGAAGCTGGAGCAGATATAGTCACACAAGGAACTTTTCTTGAAAATCATATCCTTAAAGATAATGGAAACTCTTTAAAAGAAGTTATTGACGAAATTAAAAATATTGGGAAGTCTCAGAAAAAAAATTTTATACTAAAATAAAGAGTGGATTTTAATGAAATTTAAAGATACTATAGGGATTCTTCGACCTATTAATGACATAATGGGAAGCTTAACAGTTTTTATCGGAATCTTGGTTACTAGAACAGGAATTAGTTTTGATAGAATCATTATTAATATAATTCTTGGAGTATTGACTTATTTTTTTATTGCTGGTTCAGGAATGGTGATAAATGATATTTATGATGTTGAGATTGATAAGATAAATAGACCAGAACGACCTATTCCTAGAGGAGCCATAACCCTGTCCGAAGCAAAATACTTTTACGCAGGAGTTTTTATTTTAGGAATAACAATTTCTATTATTCACAGTATAATTTACAATTTACTGTTTTTAAATGTAATTATTGCCACATTTTTTGGTTTTATGGGGTGGGTATATGCAAAATGGGGTAAAAAAAGTGGATTTTTTGGTAACATAATCGTCAGTATATCTTTTTCTATTGGTTTCATATATGGAGCAGTTTTAAATAGTTCAATTATTCCTATCTATATTTATTTCTTCTTTTTAAACAGTGTTTTTGGTTTACTATCTCGTGAAATTATAAAGGGCTGTGAAGATATTGAGGGTGATAAGGAACTAGGAGTAAATACATTAGCTATTAAAATAGGATTAAAAAGAACTCCTTACATCTCTATGATTTGTGTATTTTTATCTATACTATTCTTCATACTAGCAGCATTTACGGAATTAATAAATCAGTTAGCTTTTTCAATTTCAATGATTTTTGGTATAGTAGTAGTACTTTATGCCGCAATTTTAATGCCTAAAAAGAATTTGGATAAAAAAGATTTCTCAAAAATAAGTTTATTATTAAAAATAGGAATGTTTTTAGGGCTAATTGCAGTTATTTTAGCTAGTATCGAATTTTAAAAATATTTTTTTTTATTTTTCTTTTAATTTCTTTAAAAACACAATTACTCCATCAAAATCCTTATTAATTATTAAATCATATAAGAAAACTTTATCATCTGAACTCATGTTGATAATAGGAAAGGTTTCTATCAAGGATCTTACCTGAGTTAGTCCTAAATACTTTCTTGTATAATCAGCATTAGAATATTTATAGGTTGTCAAAAATTCGCTATCTAACTTTTCTCTAAACCTTTCTAATATAAAATTCAGGTAGTTTTTTAATAATATTTGATCTTGTCTGGTAATTGTCGGTTCTAAAAAAATTTGAATTGGGTGAGTCCTATAAGTGTTTCCTGAGACATAAATTCCATTAACTTTAAAATCTTCACTAATTACACCTAATCCCACCCTACCATCATAAGAACCAGAATCAACAGTTCTAACATACAAAATATTAGATACAATTTTTTTTTTAAATTTATCATTAATATGAAGAATTAACTTCTTATACTCATTATTTTGATAACAGTTAGCATCAATCACCTTAATCTCATTATTCCCTTCATTTTTCAATAGATCATCTTTTAATAGATAATATTTAACTTTCAGAGGGTCTTGAACATAATATTCTTTGAGAAACTCATCAAATTCAGAACCTGCACGATATTTAAATTCTGGTTTAAGAAAGTATCTTTTTTCAACCGTTTTATTAT
Source organism: Promethearchaeota archaeon (assembly GCA_013375485.1). Taxonomy (GTDB): domain Archaea; phylum Asgardarchaeota; class Lokiarchaeia; order Sigyniarchaeales; family SOKP01; genus Loki-b32. Next base: position 7,386 of record JABXKB010000125.1, read on the forward strand.
ATTTTTTCATTTTAAGTCCTGTAAATTCTACATTTTCAGTCTTTGGTACTTCCTTTCTTTCAAAAAAACCAATACAGATGTTAGTTCCTGTGAATTCAAATATTTTAGTTTCAAAGATATTCATTTTAGTAATGTTATAATATTTAAGAAAATCTTTACGGAATTTATTTGAAACAGAAGCGCCATATAAAAAATTTGAAGGAATAATGTAAATTAAATTCTCTATTCCATTTCTTAAATCATTTATCATAGCAATTTGGTATAAATCTTGATATCCCTCATTTTTTCCTCTAAAAAATTCTAAGTATTTTTGGGTTTCTTTATGCTTTTTTATATATCCTAAATAGAGATATGGTGGATTAGTAATATGGTATAAAGGGAATTGAGTGTTATTCAAAAAAGTAGGAAATGTCTCTAAGTTGTCTCGTAAATATATGTTTTTATTAGCTATTTTTGGAGGGATACCATATTTTTCAGCATTAATGACGCATTTATGTACCATTTCTGGCTGAATATCAATTAAAAAAATATGGTCCATAAAAAATTGAATTCTTTTTTCAATCGGAATTGAATTTAAAATAGGTAAAATTAAATTTCCTTCTCCAGCGTATAAATCTATCCATGTATGTTCCAATAGTTTATCTTTTATTTCGGGAAATATGTATTTTAGAAAAATATCTCTTGAAGTCAAATGAACCCCTAAAGATCTTCGATGTTTATTATCTTCCATTTTTTGCATCATATTTCCCTTAAATGATTAACTCTCTTGGACTTTTAGATAATTTTATTAATAACCTAGATCCAATTTAAATTTATGATTAATTGGATTATAATGATTTTTTATCAACTATATACTTTAGGATACTTGGATCTCGAACAAATATTCACCACTAACTTGTTATTATTAGTAATTTTTCGGGGAATCTACGTTGTAAGTTATTATTTCAACTATTATAAAGACCACAATAAAGAACTAGCAGAAGGAAAAAAACTATTTACTAAGAATGAGATTATCTACTTTAGCATCAAACAGGCTTCAATAGTGCTTTTTGGAATGTTATTTTTCCCAATTACCATATTTATCTGTTTTTATTCACTCTTAGTGAGCAGCAACTATATTAAACAAATTGGAGATAATTATCGATTAAAACCAGTAAACCTTTTCGGAAGATTTATTAATATTTTTGCTCCAATAATAGGAATTATTTGGTTTCTCTTTATTGAAGTAGATTTTTATTCAATCGCCGCAGTAGGAATAAGTCTATTAGCTTATTTGCATTACGGATTAAAAACTTCTTCTTTCACACTTTCTAAATTGATAGAAAAATATGATAAACGCCGTTTTAATAAATTCCCGAAAGCAGCTCAGATTGTGTTAATATTCCTATTAATTGCATTCCCTTCTACTATTTTATCCCTTTCAGCTGTTTATGCCCCTCCAGATAAAAAAACTTATATGATTGAAATGAGAGATGGAGTAAAATTAGCTACTGATGTCTTTCTTGCTCCTGGTTCTTTTGGTACACCAAAACCTGTTGTCCTTATAAGAACTCCCTATGGTAAATCAGGTTGGGCTGATGATCTTGCTTTACAGTTATATTCAACTCAAGATTATCATGTTGCAATACAAGATTTAAGAGGAACATATGATTCAGAAGGGGGCACTAATTTTCTGCTATTTACTAAATCATATCTAGATGGTGTCGATACAATTGATTGGATTTTAGATCAAAGTTGGTGTAATGGTAAAATAGCTAGTGCTGGACCATCAGCTCTCTGTTTGAATCAATATTATTATGCTGGAATGGCTCCTGAAGGATTGGTTGCCCAACAATTATGGTATGGTACTCCAGAAATGTTTGATCATGCAATTTATCAAGGTTCTTACCATAAGTCTTCAGTAGAAACTTGGATTGATAGTACAGCCCCTGAAAATTCCCAATACCAGATAAGCACATTGTTTAAATATTTTCCTAAAAATGAGACCTTGTATAACTCGACATCTTTATCAATACCAATAGGACCTCATTATTCTAATATCTCAGTATATGGAATTCATGTAGGAGGTTGGTATGATCATTTCCTTCAAGGAACAATTGATGGGTATATAGGTTATGATGATTTAGGTACCGAAACAGCAAAAGGTCATCAAAAATTGATTATGGGTCCATGGACTCATGTGAACCATATGTCAACAAAACAAGGAGAATTAGTATATCCAAAAAACTCAAATGGATTTGATTTAACTCTTAATTGGGAACGACAAGTTTTCGATGCAGCCCTCCTAGGTAAATCAACAAATTGGGATGGGGCGAGAGTTGCTTACTACGTAATGGGAGATGTTGACACGCCTTCGGACAGCTGGAACTACTGGAGATATGCATATGATTGGCCTCTTGATTATGTGGATGACAAATGGTATTTTTCATCAACAGGAGGTATAATAAATAGTACACTTCCATCAATCAACAAAAATTTCTCCTACTTATATGATCCAAGAGATCCAGTACCAAACTTAGGAGGACAGAATCAACCATTTGATCTCTATGGTCCAATGGATCAGAGTTCATTAGAGGACAGATCGGATGTACTGATATTTGAAACATCGGAATTAACAGAAGCAGTAGAAGTTGTAGGAAGAATTTGGGGAAATTTGTTTGTAACTTCTAACTGTACTGATACAGATTTTACAATTAAATTAACTGATGTTTACCCAGATGGGCGTTCGATGCTAATAACTGATGGATCACTAACTGTAAGGTCTAGGAATGGTTATACTACTGAAGATTTTATATCAGGTAGTCAAAAAGATGTTTATGAATTATTCATTGATTGCTGGACTAGTGCCTACGTTTTTACGCCTGGGCACAAGATTAGAGTAGCAATATCAAGTTCGAATTATCCCCGATATGGAGCAAACCCAAATACAGGCGCACCATTAGCAAATGCCTATTTGAAATATAATATTGCTAATAATACTTTACTTACAGGTCCTGATTATCTCTCATGCATAATTCTACCGCGATTGGTCAATATGAGCAGTACACATACTTTATTTTAATCTAATTTAATTCTAATCCTTTTTTATTTTTTTTAAAGAATAAAATAGCCAATAATAAATCAAAAATATTTTCATGTAAAATAAAATAAAAAAAAATTATTTAAAATTAGATTAAAATCCACTTTTCAGTTGTTTTCTATAAATATAAATCAATCCAATAGTAAATATAGCAGTAAACCCTATCAAAATTGGTAATTCATAACCAGCAATCGCACTAGATGGTCCAGAGAAACCTTCAAGCATCTTATCTCGAATATCATTAGGACATAAATCCATATAAGTATTATTGACTAAATAATCTGCATAAATTGCGATAAAAGCCCAATCATGCGAACTCTGGATAGTAAGTGCTTCACCGGGAATACTTATCTCGACCTTATTACTGCTAATGGTTCCAACAATGACTCGGTCATAACTTGTAATACTCCATCCAGTAGTAGTCCAATAACCGGCAGGACCAAAAAGATAACCGTCGTTTCCTGACATAAACATTACTGTATACTGTCCTGCATGCTCAAGTCTTTCATATATTAGTAATTGATATGAATAATTTATCTCGCTACTTATCGTTTCATGAAATGTTATAGTAAAATCTTGACTAGAACGAATCATTGTGTCAATATCAAGCTCAGGATGAAGAGTAGTAGATTTCCAGCTATTCTCATTATAATCAACTAGTATCATATCATTTGTAGGATCATTTACATTATCAGCTGTCGATAATTTCAAATCTGCCCTTGTTATTGTACCTAGAGAAATAGAACCAATTAGAAAAAGATTTAAAATAATTAATATTTGTATATATCTTTTTTTCATAGAAGTTACCCTCAAAGCTAATATTTGTTAACTTTGTTGTTATGGTTTTTCCAATATACTTTTTTATATAATCATTAATAAACTTAACTATAGGAATTTCCAAATCAATAATATAGCAGGCTTAATGATTAATAGTTCAATTAGGATTCAGCAAATTACTCAATTAAATAGTAAAAAAAAATAAAATTTAAAAAAAAATTGTTTTAATACTTTGATTTGTATCGTTCAGCCTTATAAATCTTATAGAAGTCCTCTATCGTACTAAGTGCTACTAATGCAATAATCAAACCCGCAATTCCTCTAAAAAGAGCATAATATTCAGGAGCAATTCCTATATTGATAAGGGCATCTGAAGGGTCAGAAACAATTAGGATTGGGAATATTTCGGGTCGATTCATCATCAAGATTACAACTGATATTGAAGCTAATTTTATACCTATAGTAATCCCATGAATAATCTGATGAGTTAACATCTGCCTATTTCCTATTAATCCCCTGTTTAAATCTAAGATTCCTTCAATTAAGATAAATACACCAGCGAATTGAAGGTATAAAAGGAATTCAGGATCAATTAAAATTCTTACAGCTGGAATGGGTAGTACTATTAAGAAAATCCCGAATACAATTGCGATAGATCCGCCAATGATTTCTCCTACAGGTTTTATATATGGTTTTAATGGCTTTTTCTTTATTTCCGAAATTGGAATTCCTTTTTCCCTAGCAGTCTCAAGGCGTTGTTTTTCCTCCTCACGTATTTTCTTAGATTTAAAATCTTCTGGAAAATAACCCTCCATAGATAGTGCTACAAAGATAATAGAAATAATCACAAAGGAAAAAAGAAAACCAGTCTGTATTCCTTGAAATATATTACCGACTAATTCTATTATACTGACATTCCCAAAAACGAAATCAATAACTTGCGAAATTAATGCAATTCCGAATATAACAGCAAATACAATTCCTAAGACTTTTAAATAAGTAGGCCATAGTT
>JABXKB010000126.1 GCA_013375485.1 Promethearchaeota archaeon
TTGGGAACTTGTTCATTAGGGTATATTAAGAATTTCTTCAATCTTTTTAGATCGGTCGCTAAAATCGTAAAGCTTCCTTTAAAGCATGTTGCGGGATACTCATTAGCAATAGGATACCCAAAAGCTCAATATTATAGGATCCCCCTACGAAAACCTCTTAAAGCTAAATGGTTCTAGAACTTTTTGTTTTACTTTATATTTAATATAACTAAAAAAAAAATTAAAAAATGAGATTAAAATTGGATTTCAGTCCAAACTGCTGGATGATCTGATTCTGGATAATTAATATAACGTGTTTCTTCTACAGTAAAAGTGGTAGATACAAAAATGTGATCTATACGTTCTGCTAAATCAAAGATAGGGCCATCTACGCCACGTGATGTTGCGTTTACCCAAGTATCTTGTAATACTGCAACTGACATGTTATAATAAATTGTGTTTGGTTCAGTATTAAAATCACCCATAGAGATTACATTGGTTTTACCACTGATACGATTCATTAATACTTGCATATGTGCTAAATGGGCATCATCACTTCCGGCTGGATGGTTCACATAGACATTAAATATTGTAGTACCCACTCTAATTTGAACCTCAGTTGTACCTATCTCATCCTCATTACTGTAAGTAAAGAAAGTCTTCGCATTTATAATTGGAAATCGAGAAAGAACTGCTGCTCCATATGTTCCAGTTACCGTTCTTGGACCATAAAACGAGTAATAATTTAATCGGTTAGCAAAATAACGTACCACATCTGAACTACCGTGGGTCATTCTTGCTGTGTCACACTCTTGTAAACCTATGATATCAGGATCTATTTCTTCAATAATTGCCAATTGATTGTCATAATTTTTATCACCATCTACATTTACGCCCTGTTGAATGTTATATGTCATTACAGTAAGTGAAGTTATCCCACTTGTATCTTGTGCTTTAGAACGTAATTCCCAGGTTAATACTGATACACTAGTTCCAATTAGTAGAAGAGCTAAAAATGAAGCTATTATTCTTTTATCACGCGAATTAGTAAATATTGACTTGAATTCTAACAATCTTTTCTTGAAGATTGCTTTTCCCATAATTGGAATAGCTATTCCTATTAGTAAGAAAGGAAGCCAGAATAAATTACGAAAATACTGACTTACTGGATCTATATAACCCCACACATTTGTAAATACTAGCATGAACATTACCAAAATGAAAAATAGACTACCTACCACGAAACCTGCTCCTATCTTTGAAGGTTTTGGATGCTGTCTAACAAGTTCTCGACTTAGAAGCGTAAAATCAATAAACACTATAGGTAATAATGTTATCATTATAACCAAAGGAATGTAATACTGCATACCTAGTGGACGGTTTATAACTACTGGATCAGAAGTTGGATTAGCTGGAAAAGGAAAAGTGTGAACCGCAATTGTAAGAACAAGCGAAATTACAAAGAGTGCGTTCCAAATCCATAATATTTTTGAATTTAACTTTCCCAGAATCTCTGGTTTGAATGATAAAACAATTATGGTTAGAGCGATCATAATAGTGACAGCAATGGTAATTGCTATATAATCTCCTTCCGTCCATCTCGAAATAACAGTAGGGCTAATAAATGCAAAATAGGTGAGAGTCAATATACTCATAAGTCCGAGAGACAATAGTTTAACACCTTTAAATTGGCTACTTTTTTTCGATTCTACTTCTCCTTGACTATTCGGTTTTCCCTCATTTGAAGAGCCCAAGAGTTCCTTTGTTTGTCTTTCCCTAAGGCGATTGATTATTAATAGAATCGCTATTATACCGAGAACCCATCCAATAATTTGAAAGAAGCCATAAATAGAAATATCAACTGTTGAGTTAAGTGCTCTAAGGGTAATCGAAAGTAAAATAGCTGAAGCAAGCCCAATACCAAGTTTTAAACTTGTTTTTTCTCCGTCATCTATATTTTGGATTTTTATGGATTGAAAGTAATATAAAGGGAGGAAAAGCATAATACATCCTACACCTAACCCTGATGTTATGATTTTGCTGGCAGAGTCCAATAATGGTGAGATTAAACGTAAAATTATAGCAATTATAGCGACAACTTCAAGTAAGTAATCTGGAATATTACGTCTAAACCCTAGCAAGATAATAGGTGTAAATAAAAATAATAACCCTGCTGCTTTTTCATCAAGGCTTAAATTTAAAAGATCTAATATGTATACAGATTCAATTAAATCACCAAGTAACTGAAAAAAGAATAAAAACATCACCGTTAATAAAGCAATATCAGAATTGAATTTTTTAATAAAATTATTTATTGATTCCATGTTTAGTGATTTCACTTTTAGACTTTATAAATATTCTCACAATTCTGTAAATAAGCTTTTAACTTGTATTTTTACAAGGAGATTCTAATTATCAGTATATTTATAAATTCATGATAAAAACAGGAAATAATTATTTATTATTTTGAGTAAATAGTAATTGGAATTCAAAACTAGATTATAATAAGTTATCCAATATTCTATCTACCTTTAGTTTAATATCCAACTTAGCACCCATGGGATCTTTTAAAACATGTTTTGTTTCAATAAAAATATTGGTACTTATTTTTTTCATTAATTTAAGATCCCTCTCCCCTTCAATTAAAAACACAAAATAAATCAATTTCTGGTTCCCAAGCAGTTCTTGCGTTATTATAGTTATTTCATAATTCTCTCCATATGTAATTGTAGCTATTTCCTCTTTGAACAATTCCTTCCCTATCGCACCTATAGCCGAAATCAAGCCACTGAAAATTGTTGAGTCAATTTCACCAATTTTTGAATCAATATTTCGAGAGTAAAATGGATATCCTACAGAATCACAAATTAATACTGATTTTATCATAAAAAATTGAATACCTTGATTTTTTTTTCCACTTTATTATTTATATCTATAATAAATTTCTTATTTTTTAACTTTCAGCTATTTCTATTTTATTCATTAATTCAAATTTTTTAATGAAAAGAATTATTTAAAAATCTTACTCAATAACAATTTACTGTTACCTACTCAGTATGAAATTATAAATAATAGAGAAATTAATTAAATGAATAAATGATCAATTTTATTAAATTGAATTCTATTAACCTTAGAAAAGTCTAAAATTATTGTTATGTGATTTGTTTTGAGTCAAATTCTTACATTCTTTGTTTTAGGCGGCCTAATATTTGTTATTTGTTTTATAGTAATTGCTTGGCTTATTTTAAAAATCAAAAAATTTTTAAAAAAGAAATATATTCCGCAAGTAGCCACTAGTTTCAAATGTATTGATGGACATATTGTAAGATCCAAAGGGGAATTGATTATAGACAACCATCTTCATCGTCTTGGTCTTGACCATGAATATGAGAATACCATCAAAGTACGAGGTAATCCAATCAAGTATGATTGGTATCTAAAAGAATATAAGACTTATATAGAATACTGGGGATATTTAGGAAAAGACTACATGAAAAGAAAAGCAGAAAAAATTAACTTATACCGAAAAGGAAAACTCACGCTAATTTCAATAGAAGATATAATGCTAAAGGATATTTATTCAAATCTAGAAAAAGAGTTAACTAAAGTTATAAAAATAGATAAGTTTAATCGAGAAAAAAAATATTGTCCAAATTGCGGAATTGAATTAGATAAAAGGTTTTAAAAACAATAGATAAGATTTTATTTTTTCTGGTTGATAATTTCTTGAACTGTAATTTCAGGATGATGATATCTTTGTGTTTTTAATGTTTCTTTACCGAATTGAATAGATTTTTCAGGGCAAAAATTAATGCACGCTAAACATTGCTGACATTTGTGTTGCCAATGTGGCTTACCTTCAACCAAAACAATATTATTTACAGGACAAACGTTCTCACATATCCCACAACTAGTACACTTATCATCAGCATAGAATTCTTTATCACTTTCATACACTCTCTCAAGAAAATCTTTGTTAACACCTTCACTTCTCTTTACATCCTTTTGTAAAATCTCTTGAGTAAGATTTTCTTCTTTATTTTTTATAATTTTAGAAATTTTTTCAACCTGTTTTATTGCTTTTTCAAAAAACTCTTTTTGTTTTTCTTCTGAATGAATATCAACTCCAATAATATAATTATTTGGCATGTTGATATAAAATCCCGCACTAAGCCTTTTTGATTTCGTTTTTAAAATCCTGTCTAATTGTTGTAAAGGCTGTTCATTAATATCCCCAGTACTTGTTACAACTCCAAAAAAATAGTTAGATTTACTAAGATCTATTTTTTTTATAAACTCATAGACTATTTTGGGCAGTCCAGACCAATATAGTGGAAAAATAAAACCGATCTTTTCACTTTTCGATTCAAGATTCTCCAAATCCCATATCTTTGCAATGGGTTTAAGTTCAGAATCTTCAAATTTATCGGCAAGATCTTTAGCTATTTTCAAAGAGTTGCCTGTACCACTAAAATAATAAATTGTTGTTTCCATACTATTATTTACACCTTTTTAAGTTTATTTAATATTAAATTATTTTGAATACCTTTTAACAATTGTTTTTATATAATCTATTCTACAAGGATTATGTTTTTTAATCTTATCAAGCAATTGTTTCGCATCATTATATTTAGGATTTTTTTCTAATAAGTAATTACAGAAATCTAAAGCAAAATCATAATCACACATATCATAAGATTGTAAAGCTAGATTATACCACGCTTTTACGTTAGAAGGATCTTCTTCTATAGCAATATGCAGATTTTTGTTGAATTCCATAAATCCTTGAATATAAAGTGAAGCTCTTTTAGCGGGTTGTATAACACCTTGGTGCCCATCACACAATATATCCATTTTTAAGTCTTTTAATCTCTGCATTGAATTCATATAATCGTTGTATTCACTCCCATAAATTTTCAAAGTCCAACCACCAATATCTCCTGCAAAAATAATTTTTGAACCATCTATTTTTGTAGAATATGTTACTGCACCTTGAGAATGCCCTGGTGTATGAATACATCTAATCTTCAATTGTCCAAATTTTAGGATTTCATTATTTTTAATCCTTCTTGATATTGAAACCGGATTATAGTCATAACCTGGCCAAAATTCCTCAATTGATTCAAGATCATATTTTTGCTCAATATGTTGAGCATCCAATTCATGAGCATAAAATTCAATATTATTGTTATATTTTTGAAGCTCATGACAAGCCCCATAATGATCTAAATGCGCATGTGTTATGAGGCAGTGTTTTATATCTTTTGGATTATATCCCGCTTCTTCAACTCCTCTAACAAAATCAATATAAATACCAGGATCGATTATAATAAGACCATCATCACTTTTAGAGTCTATTAAATATTTAAAACTATCAAATGCGACCTTTAAATTAGGTTTAATATAATATATATCCTTTACAATTTCCTTCATTATCAAAAATCAAACAATTCTTAAATTCAAATAGAGATGCTTTAATATGGTTAAAATAATGAATTTTGGATATAAATAGTTTAAATTATTGAACTTCAATGGAAGTTTGAATCAAATTAAGAGTCATTCTACAAAAATACTTAAGAGTTTCATTTATTAAAACTCTATCAACCTAATGAATTAAAATTAGAAAAAAAAAAGTTGAATCTTAATTTTAATAATTTTATTTTTTAGCGGGAGCTTTCTTTTTAGCGGGAGCTTTCTTTTTAACAGGCGCTTTCTTTTTAGCAGGGGCTTTCTTTTTAGCAGGAGCTTTCTTTTTAGCCATACTATAATACGTCTCCATAAATTTTGTTAAATTTATTTAATAAAGTAATTTTCGTAAAATATTGTTAGATTTGTATTTAAAGATTTCTACTTTATTTTATTCCTAGATCAATACCTCAATCACATCTTACATTAAAAAGTGATCTTATATTAATTAGGTTAGAATCTATTTATGGTACGACGCTATGAATTAAATTAGGAAAAATAAAACAAACTTACAATAGTTTAACAATCATAACTCAACATTTGGATTAGGAATTTATCTACTTTAAATGAAAATGAAATCAATATATCAGATTTTTACTGACTACGCATATTTTTTATTTCTAAAATATCGAAATCCTTATTAAAAATAAATTTATCCTCATAATGTTCAGTATAAAGCTCATCCATCTCTGGAGAATGCAGGAATTCAATTTCAGTATAAATATCACACTTACAAATCACTTCAAAAACAGATTTTTCTAGGGATTTCAATTCTTCTGGTTTACCTAATTTAAACATGTTTAAAGATCTATAAAAGGAATCAGGTTTTCTTAACCAATCTAATTGATGACGTGGTAATCTTTCTCTAATAAATTTAGACTTATGTTGAAAATCATCCCCATATGGCCTAAATTGATTATCCATATCATAAGTTGATACAAAAATGTTTATAAATTATATTTTAATAAAAAATAAATCCGTTTATTCAATCTTAATTTTGGTCAATTTATTTTCTAGATACAATGAACTAAATCCAATTGATAGAAGAATAGTTCCACTTACCATCCATGACCAACCATTATAATAATTACCAATCATCATTGGAATTGCGGAATATAATTTAAAGAAACCTAATGTGAAAAATACCATTCCTAAGAGCAAATATACATTTTGAATCGAACCCTTTAATTGTTTAGCATAATGTGACATATCATCGCCCTCTAATGAAGTATAAATTTATTTGAATTTATAGAATATTTCAGGTAAAAAGAATATAAAAAGATTATGAATTAACTCGTTAGAATGTTACTTTAATAAAAAAAATTGAGGAGTTAAAGATTTAATTCTCCATTTTTTTTTAACTAATAAGAGGGTTAAATTTTTGCCCTCTCTAACATTAATACAATTAGTAAATTATTTGTTTTTATTTGATTTTAATTCCTTTTCTAGAATTTTTATCTCTCGGTCAATAATTTTCGTTTTCACTTTCTTTTCTTTGGTAATTGCTTTTAATTGCTCATTAAAGGCTTTTTTCTTATCCCTTTTCAAACTATTATATTTTTGTTCTAAATTTTTTATAACAGGTATCATTTCCTTCTTATTTACCACTAATTCGTCGATACTTTTAACAATTTCATCGAATATTACTTGTTCTTTCTGCAATTGTGATTCGATTTTGCTCATTTCGGGATCATACTCCTCACTAATTCTTTTTTTGACGTAAATTTCCTTCTGTTTGGCTGTCTGTTCAATTTCCTCTATTCCCAGAGCAATCTTATTAATTTGATCCCTAAGTTCCTCGTCTGACATTTTCGTTTTCTTTGTTTCAATTTTTTTTCAATTTATTATGTTAATAATTATGTTGTTATACTATTAAAATCTGAAGAATTAAACAATAAAAAAAGATTGTTGTATTATTATTTTTTTCTTGAAAAAAAACGTTTATAAGACGTATATTGCCAGAGCATATAAATAATTGTACCAAAGATCATAAGCATTCCAAGCATCGGAGCAAAATATCTAAAGAACACAACAGGCATATAGAAGAAAAATGAAACCAAAATATAAATACCAATTCTTAATAAGAATTTATCATTAAGCTCTCTAGTGGCCTAATATATCATTATTCTCTTAGTATATATTAAGTAGGAACTTGAATTTCAGGAAGGCTTAAAAACTCTCTGAAATTAATCAGAAATAATTACTTGAGCTTTTTTATGATTAAAAACCAGTTCCAAGCATTAAATTACTTATCTGGGTAATTTATATAATTCTAATTAAAATTTTATCGTTTTTTAACTGATATTTCTTTTAAAATAAGCAAAAACTAATTATATAAATTAATTTATGTTATTTTTTTTCCATTTTTTAGTTAGAGACTTAACAAAATGGTATTTATAAATTATTTGAAGTGATATAATAAGCAATTTTTTATTAATACTACTGATTAAATATGATACGCAATCAATGGTATGCTGTTTTAGAATCTAAAGAAGTACCAAAGGGTAAATTAATTGGAGTTACTAGACTTGGAGAAATGCTAGTTTTCTGGCGGAATAAAATAGGAGATCTCATTTGTTTGAGGGATAAATGTGCTCATAGAGGAGCAAAGCTTAGTATTGGCAAAATCTGTGAAAAAGGAGATACTGTGGAATGCCCATTTCATGGCTTAAGGTATAATAAAACAGGACAATGTGAAATAATACCTGCCAATGGTAAAAACACTCCGGTCCCAGAGCGCTTTAGAGTTATTTCATATCCTACAAGAGAAAAATACGATTTTATATGGATATGGTGGGGGGAAACTCAACCAAAATATCCTCCAATTCCATTTTTCGAAGATATTGATAGAAAATTCTCATATAAAACTCATACTGAAGTATGGCCCGTCCATTATTCTCGGGCAATTGAGAATCAGCTTGATGTTGTTCATTTACCCTTCGTACATCATAATACAATTGGTCGAGGATATCATACACTCGTACATGGACCCTTAGTTGAGCCCTCCGAAGATGGAAATGAATTTACATTTTGGGTTTATAATGTAAAGGATGATGGAAAGACCATACCCTTAAAACCTGAACAATTCACTGATAATATGAAAGTATTTCATCTCCAATTTAAATTTCCACATATATGGCAAAATTATCTTGGGGATAAAGTTCGGATATTTATAGCTTTTGTTCCGATAGATGAGAAACACACTAAATTTTATATGAGATTCTATCAGAAATTTCTAAGAATACCAATTCTTAAGTCATTTATCAATTGGTTAGCCAATAAATTTAATATCATTATCCTCCATCAGGATAGAAATGTTGTTCTAACACAACAACCAATTAAAACTCAATTAAAAATGGGAGAAAAACTTATTCAGGGTGATAATCCCATTGTGTATTACCGTCATAGAAGAGAAGAATTATTATCAAATAACAATTAATTATTATGCTTACGTTTATAAATATAAGCGTTTAGATACTTACTTTCTCTAATACTTGCCTCAAGATCAAATTGCTTTGTAAAATCTTTCGGATTAACAGCATCAGGATGATTAATATGCCTTTTTCTTATTAAATCAACTCCTTCTTTAGTTAATTCTATTACAATTAAATATCCATCAGATTTCATAACACGTAATATTTCCGAAAATGCTCGAGATTTATTAATAATATGATGGAGTGAAGTATAAAGAAATACAGCATCAAAAGCAGCATTACCAAAGGGTAAATTTTCAGCATAGAATGGTTTGAAAGTAATTTTATCCTCTACATTAGCCAATTTTGCCCTTGATCTCCAATCTGTCCAATTTGCATTCTCAGGTTCTCCAGTAATAACATTATAATCATGGAGAGCAAGTTTAATTGCCATAAAACCCCACCCCGTACCAATATCCAAAATTTTTGAATTTTTCGGTAATTTAAGTTCAGATACAATAGAATTTAATAAATCAGCGTCTCGACTAAATCTTTGTCCTAAATTCTCTTTTATCTTCTCCAAGTTCATTTGTTCTATTGTTATCACTATATAAATCTATTCTTTCTCGAAATCTAATGAAATTGAATTAATACAATATCGACACCCTGTGGTTTTTGGTCCATCATTAAAAACATGTCCTAAATGACCCCCACATTTACTACAAAGGACTTCAGTGCGTTTCATTCCATAACTTGTATCTACTTTTTCTTGAACCTTAATTTCATTAATAGGTTGATCAAAACTAGGCCATCCTGATCCAGAATTAAACTTTTTCTCAGAAGAAAATAAAGGTGCACCACAACCCGCACATTTATATATACCCTTTTCATGGTGATTCAAATATTTTCCTGTAAATGCGGGTTCAGTTCCTTTCTCACGCAGAACATTATATTGTTCTTTCGTTAATTTATTTTTCCATTTATCTTCAGACGTATTAGACTCCATGTATTTAACAAGGTTTTGCTATTATTATAATTCTTGCCTTATAAACATTATAACTAATGAATCTAATTACTTATAAAAATAATCTAGTATACATCCCAAATTTATATAAAATTAGGCGTAGGTTTAATTTCCCAAATCTCTTGATGAAAATTATGGAGACTCAAAAAGCTATTTTTGCTGCGGGTTGTTTCTGGGGAGTAGAAGAAAATTTCAGAAAAGTAAAAGGTGTTGTATCTACTCGTGTTGGATATACTGGGGGTCAATTTTCTAACCCAACTTATAAGAAAGTGTGTTCTCATAAGACTGGCCATGCTGAAGCCGTAGAAGTAACATTTGATCCATCTAAAGTGTCGTATGATGAGCTTTTAGATGTATTCTGGTCGATTCATGACCCAACAACATTAAATAGGCAAGGTCCTGATGTTGGTACTCAATATCGCTCAACGATTTTTTATCTTAATAATGAGCAAAAGGAAAAAGCTGAGAGTTCTAAAACTAACCTTAAAACATCCAATCGCTTTAAAAGACCGATTGTTACACAAATAGTCCCAGCATCAGATTTTTGGCAAGCAGAGGCGTATCACCAGCAATATGTAGAAAAACAGAAAAAGAATATGATGCCTTACCCCTAAATAAATGAAAGCGTGGAAAAAATTTCCACATTTTCACTTATCCAAAAATAAAGAGATGATACTATAATTAGATTGATTTTCTTTTTATACTGATAGGTATAATTCTCCCCCATAATATTTTTAAAACCAATAACCTTTTTTAGTTTTTATAGGGGTTTAATTTTCAATAGCATAATATATATCCCTCTTATCGCTTGAAAAATTTTGAAATGTATGATTTTTTCTTGATCTTTTCTTTAATTAATTCTCCTGAAAGTAATAATGCTATCCCAATCTCATTTTTAAGTAAGAATTGTTTTGAAAAGCTACTTTGAATAGCTGCAAAAATACTACAATAAATTAAACCAAAAACCCAAAGAATTATTACTAAAATATTCACTTCAATACCAAAATTTGATTTAACCGAAATACTAAGGTATTTATAAAGTATTTCCCATATTAATAAAAATAATAATTCAATAATAATACTGATTTTAACAACCCTAGATAAGATTTTTGTAACTTTAGTAACTGATGATTGCGACTTCATAATTTTTATATCATGAATTCCAAAAATAAAGCGTTTACTAAGAGTAGCTCCACTCCTAAATGCTAAAAAAACTAAAATTGACTCTATAGAAATTAGATTGGTAAGATTTAATACGTTTACAGTTCCTATAGTTATCCAAATAATTAGATTAATATAGTTAAAAATTTTATTCTGAGATTCTTTAAATTTCTTTTCTAATTTTAAAGACTTTTGTAGATATTTACAGTTTTCTTTTGCAACAATGAACCTAGTGCGATTATAATATTTGATATAATTAATGGTATTAAAATCATATAAGCAAGAATTAATTGGATTGATAACGGTATACTCATCAATTAAAAAATTTAAAAAAAAAACAAAAAAAAAATTATTATATGCTTATACTTTCCTTTTTTTCAAATAAATAACTGAAACCCCGATAATAACGCCAATAACAGCAATAGTTGCTGCACTTCCCACGATTAATGCAGTATTACTATTTGTTAATGAAGTAGGAATTAATACGGTCCAAGTTGAAAAATGATCTGTTTCAGCAGTTAAATATCCTTCCTCAATTATACTAGGAACGACTACCCATTCTCCATCATTTTCATTATAATAAGCCCACGAGCCTGCTTGATTTTGATTGGTTGCCTTTATTTTTAAACGTGCTTGTATAAAGCATTCCTCTTCTTCGCAATTACAAACACATTGACATTCATTTAGACATTCACAAATACAATCACATTCCTCTTGGCATTGACATTCACAGATACATTGACACTCATTTTGACATTTACATTCACAATCGCATTTTGGCTCACATTCAATCGAAACACAAAAACCTTCCTGATATCTATAAGTATTTCGATTTCTTAATTGTAAAATATTGCCATCCATTAATCCTAGTTGATTTTCTTCCCCAGTACAAGTCATAGTCATTTGAAGATTATGCGCTCCTTCAATTTCAATGACAAAATCTTTCTTTACACTTCCTGAATTTTCACAGTTAAGATTTAAATCCATATCAACATCAGCATATATGGTTAATTGTGTTGTTTGACGAAAACAAAATGTAGTCCTAATATTACTTTGTAGTTGTGTTTGAAGTGAATCCCCAGGAACATCAATCCTATTATCAGATGATCCAGCAGCATTTACGCTAATAGAATTTACTATCGAAATTACCATTATTAACATAAATGTACTTAAAACTAACCTACTTA
>JABXKB010000415.1 GCA_013375485.1 Promethearchaeota archaeon
AATTTCTTAGTTTCTCTCTTATTTAAGCCTAAGATATAGGCGTATTTGTGTTTACTTGGTAATTCAATGTAGTCACACTCTTTTATTTTTTGCTTAGAAGCGGCGCGTATTCTTTCTTCAAAACCTTCTGGCATATTTCCCCATAGCATTCCTGTCTTGTGTTGCCAATTCATGTCCCAATCTATACCAATTTCCCCTGCAAACTTCCTATACGCGGTTTTCTGCCTAAAAAAGCGGTCTGAAACCAATTTTCCTGTATATGGATTAACGTATTTTTTCGCACCTCCAGATTTTTGACCTAAATAGTAGAAATTACAAGCTTGATAAATTGTCCCAAGCTCTTTTGCTGTTGGGTCTGAATAAGCAGTAAACAACCTCCACTGAGTATTCTTCACCATCCAATTCAAGCACCACATTAAAAAACAACTGCCCAAGTTCTTAGGGCTCCAAGAAATACAAGCACCACGGCTGATTAACCGCTCCATTTCTTTTGTGTCATCACCCAACAACTTACTAAAAGAGTTCGGGACATTGAATAACATCACGCCAGCCAAAATTCCTTTGTGATAGCAACCAAACCATTGCGTTGTAAACTGAGATAGATTGCCCAGCCACTCATGACGCTCAATAAACTCTTTTAATCTCTTCTGCTCCTTCTTGTCAGTAATATTTTTGAATTTAAAATCAGAAGTCTTGAGGGATGCCGCATATTCTTTGGTCATTCCCGCCATTTTTAAATCTTCATCCATGTTCTGGACTCGGATTTCGTATTGCCAGCAATGATCTTTCTTGTAAGAGTTGAGCCTACTGTAAAGGGTGTCTTTTATTTCCATTTATCTTAAATGCGGTTCAAACAATCTCCACCTGCCATGAAACTACTTTCGTTATTAATTTATTAAGCATTTTAAATGTTTTTGTTCTTTTCTTATTTTGGCTTCTAGTTCTTTGATTTTTTCCCCGTTCCCTTTAAATATTTCATCGTCAAAATTACTAGCTTTTCTTATAATCCATGATTTAGTTGATGTTTTTAACCTTATCCCTCCAGTACCCTGACTAACGTGATAAGAAATATTATTTTCTAATAAGAAACAATAACGAGCAAAATACTTAACAACATCTTCAAAAGATTTAATGTGATTTAAATCAACACCGTTAGAAATAGCATCCATTAAAGCCCTATCTTCCCAGAAAGTATCATAAAATGTAGCACAATCTTTTTTAATCCAATCAAACATCTCATTCACCTCTGAAACATCTGGAGCTTCATCATGACATTGTGCGCAAAGAGGTATAAGATTACTAGGTTTTTCACTACCACCCAAAGATTTTGGTACAATATGGCACTTTTGCGCCTTTCTTTTATAACCGCAACGCCAACATCTTTCATGAGCCTCAGAGAAATCAACGCCAAGATCACCTTCGTAAATTCTAGAACTCCAATAATTTACACACTCTTTTATCCAATGTTGTGATTTTTTACTCATATTATCTTAAATGCGGCTCAAACAATCTCCACCTGTCACTACTAATCTTAACCTTTCCTGTATTTATGTCAAGTAAAACATCCTCGACTTCTTTAAATGAATTATAAATGTATTTATGGGGGAACATTCCCATTACCCAGAATGGAGTTTTCTTTTTTCCCCCTTCAACAACAATAAATGTGGGCTTCTTGCATCTACACGCCCAACTTAATTCTTCCATAGTCCCGAATGTCGGAACCTCTGGATCAAGATAACAAATAATGAAGTCAGCCCTGTCCACCATGCTCAAATCAAATGAACGAACTTGTTTCATGTGTTCGGCTACTTGATCGTAGGTGGTTGTATACGGCAAAAAAGGAATTTTATCGCCCTCTTCCATTAGTTTCACCAGTTTATTATGCGTTTCTTCATCCTCTTCTGGAGCATTAATAAAAGGTTTTTTATATGGATCAAAGATAGTGACATTCATATCACGAAGCGTGTCTGAAATATCATCACGCCACTTTCTCCCCTCCGCATATTGCATCGGACCGATTAAATAGGTTTTGGTTTTTGCTAGAATGTTCATTACTCTTCTTTGTTAAGTTTGTTATCCTTAAAAGTCTTTTCGTGAATATTGCCAATGATTTCGTATTCTGGTTCAGCGGTTCGACCGCACCCCTGCATAAAATCTCCGTTCAACAGCCTGAAATCAAAACCAATGCCGCTCCACACAACTAAATATTGTGCGTCTTCTTCTTTCTGGCTATTTGCTAAAATAAATTTGTGTTTGAAGATTTTTACATAGTCACCCTCATAAATCTCCACTCCGTTTTTGTCTTTGAGTCCTGTGTATTGCTCAACAACCAAGCAATCATAAAATCCTAATTCACAATCTAATTTGCCGTTGGATTTCAAAGCTGGCTCTTCTCCATTTGGAAAATACCAACCATCTTTAACATTCCATACTCTAAATTTAATTTTTCTACTCATAATATTAATTGGATAACAAGTCGTTGCTGGCAATCCTTCGGATACCAGAACTCAGTCGTTCTGAATGTCAACCAAAATATCAACCAAATCTGCGACCTCTTGCTTGGTAACAATAATAGAACTCTGGTTATTTGACCAATTTTTAATTATTTTAAATTTGTTGTCGCTGATTTCTATTACTTTTATATTCATTTTATTACTGTTCGGTATTATTTATTGATCTTTTCTGGGTTTTCGGGATTTTGTTCCCGTTCGGTAGTATTTTTATCCATCGCAATAATATCATCAATGCATTTTTTCATATCACATTTTAAACATCCCCCAATAGGAGTTGTATTACCGCACACACAATCGCTGATATCTTCCCAGTATTGTAATGTGTTTATGATTGTTTTTGTTTTCATGGTTGTATTATGCCAGATTGATGATTTAAGTCAAGTATATTTAATCAATAGGATAGTGTTTTTGTTCGTATTGTTCAATTAAGAGGGACCAGAGTTCCAGAGTATCCTCGTCGGCTGATCCTGGAGTGGCATCCATCAGGGATTCAACGATGACCAATGCGGCTTCGTAATCCTGCTCAGTTTTGATGATTTTAGGTT
>JABXKB010000127.1 GCA_013375485.1 Promethearchaeota archaeon
AATCTTAATGTTCCTGTTTTGATTCAGGCATCTTCAGATGATATTGAAAAAATGGACCGAGTTCATAGAAGAGATGCTTTCTGTGGAAAAATATCGGTCACAAGTGTATTATATCAATATGGTATTCCATTCACACTAACCAAATATCATACATGTCCTATAAAATCTGAAATTTTTAAAGAAGACTTAAAGAGATTTGAAAAAATTTGCTCAATTGTGAAAAAACTTAGATCCGTAAGATTAGGCCAAATCGGAACAAGACCAAATGCATTTGAAACTGTTAGGTATAGCGAAAAAATCTTAGAGTTTAATGGTATCAGCATTGAACCTATAGATTTATCAGAAATTTTTGGAGAAATTCGTAGATTACCAGATAGCGATCCTAATGTAAAGGAAAAAATTCAATTCATTAAGGATTATACACCAACTACAACATTTCCAGAAGACGGCATATTAAAGTTAGCAAAACTATCAGTTATTGTCGAGAATTGGGTATTGGAAAACGAATTGGATGGTTTTGCTTTTCAATGTTGGCCAAGCATTCAAGATAATTTTGGGATTGTTCCCTGTGCCGTCATGAGCATGTTCAGTGAAGGTTTAGTACCCGCGGCTTGTGAAGTAGATATTGCGGGTTTAATTGGTATGTATATTTTACAAGTAGCAACCGAAACGCCTTCGGCAATTTTAGATTGGAACAATAATTATGGTGATGATCCTAATAAAATGGTTCTTTTTCACTGCAGTAATCTTCCAAAATCATTCTTTAAAGACACCAAGATGACAATTCACCCTATTATTTCAGATCTTAAAGGCGATGACCATAGTTTTGGAGCTATTCAAGGAAGAATTAAAAGTAAACCGTGTACCTTATTAAGGATTGAAACTGACGATATTTTCGGAGAGATTAAAGCCCTTTTAGTAGAAGGAAATTATACAGATGACCCTCTAGAAACATTTGGAGGTTATGGAGTGATAGAGATACCTAATTTACAAGATGTTTTAAAGACATTATGTAAAGAAGGTTTTGCACATCATGTAGCGGTTACATTAAATAAAGTTGGAGATATTGTACTTGAAGCTCTTTCAAATTATTTGGGATATAATATTGTCTATCCTAATGAATCAATATAATTTTTTGATTTTTTTCTTTTAAGAAAATTAGACTGATTTGTATCTCTATGATTTCTGCAATTTGGACAAATCGTGATATTTTTATATAGAATCTTATCAAAATATATTTTATAAAAATAAACCAATTTCAAACAAATAAAAGGATAAAACAAATTATTAAAAGAATTGGTATTAATGAACGAAAATCTGAGTGCACAAAAAAATTGTTCTGCATGTGGTAAAGAAAATAATTTAGATTCCAAATTTTGCAAATTTTGCGGAGCTAATATGGTTACAATTGATGTTCAAACCTTTGAAATATCTCAGACCATGAGATTTAGAAAAAGCAGTTTTTCAATTTGCTGTATAATTTTTATTGTTTTAATATTCTACTTAAGTTTAGTTGTATTCCCTAACTCCATGGAACCAGCTATGGCTGTTGTTGCTTCAGGTCTTTTCATTGTACTCGTTGGAGGAGCTAGTTTTCTTGGTTTGCTATACATTCTATGGGTGTACCGTGGTGCGGGTTTCCGTAGAATATTTTCCATTTCACCTAACGGCATTAAAATAGTGGTTCCAAGAGAACCAATTTTTGAAGTTAATTGGTCTGAATTCGATTTAATTCAATTACATAAATTTTCTGGTTCTCACAATAATAAATTGTATAGATTTTACTTCATTTCAAATGATGAAGTAAATAAAGATTTTCTTATTGAAGGATCAATGCATTTTAGTGGGGTAAATTGTAGAGCAATTGTATCTCAAATGGAACAATACGCAGCAAAAATGAATAAACAATTTATTAGGGGCAAAAGAAGAAAAATTAAGTAATTGCCATTAGGGTAAATTTTATTGAAAATAGGATGACGAATTATTTTAAATATAATATTTTTTTTATTTTCTTTTTATTTTCAAATCTTTTTCAAAAAAGCCAGATGATATTAAATTCTTTTTTTGTTCATCAAAATGAGTATAAATTTCAATAGGGTTAATCTTTTTTACTTGATCAATTATATTTTTTCTATAATTAAGTAATCTCTTGCGAGTTAGATAAATTGAGTATTCGGATATGTCGCTTCCAATCCATCTCCTCTTTAATTTTTCAGCCATTAACATTGATGTTCCAGAACCACAAAAAAAGTCGGCGACTAAGTCTCCTTCATTAGAACCTATTTTAATAATTCTTTCAAGCAGATCGTGATGCTTTTGCGTAGGAAAACCTGTCCACTCCTTTGATGCGGGTTGCATACAAGGAATTCGCCATACATCGTCCATCTTTTTGTCAGTAACGATTCTATATATTACATGTCCGTTCTCATCTTTAGTATTTTTCAAAACACCATTTACCATCTCTCTCTTTAATTGCTTTCGAGGTTTTTCTCGGGGTATCCTTATTTGATTGAAAGTATATTTATTAGATTTTGAATACACTAAAATTGTATCATGAGCTCTTGGCAGATTTTTCTTTCCCGCAGAATATTTGTTATAATAATACCAAATAATATTATTAATAAACCTTTTTTCTCCGAAAATTTCATCTAAAATTAGCCGAATATAGTGGGATGCATGCCAATCTGAATGGATGAAAATTAAACCTGTTTTTGAGAGAATCTTCTTAAAGAGTATTATCCTATCATATAGCATCTGTAAATAAGAGCTTAAATCTCTATTCCAATAATCGTAATATGCTATCGAATCATAAAAATTATCACTTTCTTTTATTTTGATTTGGTAATTAGTACCAGAAAAGAAAGGCGGATCTATATAAATTAAATCTATTTTATCTTTAAAATTATTTAATAAAAAAAGTAAAACTTCTAAATTGTCACCCCAAAATAGTTTATTCCTCCATAATTTGGAGTTATTGATAGTCTTATAGTCTAAATTACTATTAAATGAATGATGTTCAAAAGATTTAAAAAAATCAGGATGGTATTTTTCTAGATCTTCCCATTTAGAAAGATTCTCTTTTTTGTTTTCCCAGATTAATTTAATGTCCATTCTACTAATAAAAAAATATAATTAACTACTCTCCTGTTTGTTCTAAGAGATCATCAAATTCTCTATCTGAAAGGAATCCTTTATGGATCATGATATCTTTAATTTTTTCAATGAGTTGTGGTGCACCTTTAGCTTCTCCGATTGTTTCCTCGAGAGACGTTATCTTTTGATTTAATTCTTTGATTTCTTTATCTTTAGATTCTCGTTCATCTTTGAGACTTTCAGTTTCTACATATTTATCTGAAACTGATCTCTGCAAATCATTTTTTAGACTCTCGATTTCATTTTCAAGTTGTTGCAATTCTGCTTTAAGATCATCTTTTTCTTTCGCTAACTTGTTTTTAATACCACTTTCATTTTTTTCTAATATCTCAATCTTTACAGAAGCTTCTTTTAGTTTATTTTCCAATTCTATAACCTTAGCATTAGTTTCAGATAATTTTTTTTCCAAATCCGCTTTTCCTGATTTCAATTTTGTAATTTCAGCATCACCATAAAGCTTCTCTTCTTTTATTCTTTCATAATTCTTTTTTATTTCTATAAATCTTTCATTTGTATCTTCAAATTTTTTGCTTATTTCAGTTAATTTTTCTTTAGTTGTCTTAAACTCACCCGAAGTTTTATCTAAATCTTTTGATTTTTGAGTAAACTGTTTTTCTAAACTATTAATCTTGGATCTAAGATCTAATAAAAATTTTCCTTCAATAGATAGCTTCTTATCCGGTTTTTCCTCGGCCTTAGCCCAGTCGATTGAAATTTCACTTTCACCTTTTCTGTTTTTTGATAATATTTATTTTTACATAATTTTAATTTTATATTTTACTATATATTTATTTTCTTAAAATTGATTATATATAAATTTTACATTAAAGTACTTGTTGATGAATAACTAGATTTTATTTTTCTATTTCATTTAAAAATGATTCAAATTCTTTATCGCTTAAAAAACCTTTTGTCTCCATCAGTTTCTTTATTTTCACGACCATTTTAATCGTCATTACTGCCTTTGTCATCTCAGCTTCGAAGTCTTTAAATTTTTTAATTTGGTCTTCAGTGCTTAGTATTTCCTCCTTTAATTTTTTTTTCAGATTCTCAATTTCTTCGCTTTTATGATTTATTTCAGTTTTAAGATCTTGAATTACTTCCTCTTTTTTTAAGAGCTCTTTTGCTTTATTTACCCTATCTTCTTCTTTATTTTGAATTTCTTTATCTTTATCCAAAATTTTTTGTTCGATATTAGTTGATTTTTCAACCATGAGATTCAATTGATTTTCAAGATTCGTAATTTTTAACAATGCATCATTAAGTTTATCTTCTAAGTTTGACTTATCTGTTTTTAATTTAGCAAGTTCAATATCAGTGTGTAATTTTTCCTCTTTAATTTGGTCCAACGATTTTCTAGCAGAAGATTTTCTTTCTGTAAGTTCTGTCAAACTTATTTCACGTCCACTCAGTTTTTCTTTTGTTATTTTCAATTCACTTAATGTCCTTTCTAGTTTTTTGTGATTTTTATCTAACTCTTGTTCTAATGTGTTGATTTTAGATCGAAGTTCTAATAATAATCTTCCTTCAACAGAAATTTTTTTATCTGGTCTTTCTTCAGCTTTAATCCAATCAATGCTCATGATTTCTCACCTCTGTATTTACTTATAAAATCTTCCTTAATTATTAATTTCATTCATTTTAAATTCCATTTTCTCTAAGGATTATAATAAATATAATCAATTTTTATAAAAATTAATTACTGTAGATGAAGACTTATTCAATATCTAAAAAAAAAACATTTTATAATAGCATTCATTTTTTAGACTACTACTATTAAGATTGTTAGATATAACTATATATAATTGAATATAATCCTACTAATTACTTATAAGTAGAATTCCAATTAACTTATGATTATTGATTTATTAGAAAACAAAAAGAATAGAATAAATCAAAAATATTTTTTAATCTTAATCCACAAAGATTCTTAAAATAATGAAAAGAATTGATAAGCTTTTATTAACCCTATTTAAAAAAGATATAATTAAAGAATTATTTGGATCCGCGCTAGGTTCTCTTTTTTTTATAATTATTATTAACTTATTTCCAAGTTACCTTTTTAACACACCCATTAGAGAGACCTTTTGTTCATTAATGGTACTTGGATTTTTAATGATTTTTATAGTTTTCAACCAAAATAGACCCAGGTTAAAAATTTTTAAAATAGATTTTAAAAGAAATATTATTCTTTTTACAGTTTTCAATTTTGCTACAATATATTTTTTATTTTTTAAAACAGAATTTGGTTTAAATGGATTATATGGTGATAATTGGTACCGTTCAGCTTTTTTAACTCGATTAAGTTCTTCTGGAGTGCCTATAGATTTTGCTTATAAAGATTTATCAGCTTTTTATTCACCTCTCTATTGGTATATCTTAGCAATATATGCAAGGTTTTTTCAAATTGCACCTTATAAAATGATAAAACTTGGTATATTATTTTTTTATTTTTTATTACCTATTCTTTTATTCGAATGTTGGAAAAAAATATATAATTCAAAAATTTCATTTATTATCACAGCCCTCTCTTTTCTAATTATCGGTGATACATGTTTAATTGATCATATAATTTCAGTGTTTTTTCTTGTTCCTTTTATTATCTATTATTATGAAAATTATCCTGAAAAGGAATTTAAAATCTATAATTATATTATTGCGGGATTTATTGGATCTCTCTTACTTTGTACTTTTTTCTATTACTTTTTAATAATTCCGGTTTATTTTTTCATATCATTGCTTCAAAAAGGGAAGCATTTCCTAAGATCTGGATTAAAAAGGTATCTCTGGATTTCAATTTTTATAATTATATTTAGTAGCTGGTATTGGGCTCCATTATTTAGAGATATCTTAATTTATGGTTTTGAAAGTCATCAAAACAATTATTTTAATATATGGTTTGTTGAAGCTCTTCCAATTATTAGTTATTTTTCATTTTCAATTTTAGGAGGCGTTATTCTAAGTGGTTTTATTTATCTTATAATAAAAAGACCAGTTTCAAGAGATATAAGAATTCTAGGAAATCTTTTGATAGCTGTTTATTTAATTTTTATTATTGGGCTCCTAGGAATCATATTTTTCTTTCCAATAATGCATATTCGATTCTTGGATGTTTTCCTCTATTTGCTGATTATTTCTTCAAGCATTTTTTATGTAAGGATATTTAAGTTCATAAACCGAAAGAAGTTTCTGAAAAATTATAAGTTAGATTTAGATATTCAACAAATTGAGTTATTTTTCCTGGGATTTTTGATATCTTCATATATCCATTCTAATTTAATAGATCTATACTCTTCTACGGGTTATGAATATGCATTTACAGAAGGAATCCCACATGATATTGTTGAAAAAATTAGTGAATTAGATTACAAAGGTAAAGTTTTTTTAATGAACGATTGGAAAGTAGCTGCTATCATTCCAATAAATCTTTTTATAGTACATAACCCTCATTATTCTCATCCTTCATCATTATATAGTCAAAGAGTTGAATTTTTAATCAAATTATCTTTATGTAATGACTCGAATAGGTTTCATGAAAATATTATTAATAATAAATTTGGTCCAATAGATTACTTTTTTCTAAATATAGATAATTCTTCTAAAGTCCATTTTTTTTATGCCTTTATTGATTTTTTTCCAATAAAACCGTATAACATTTTAATTTCCTTTGATAACGAACTTTTTGAAGATGATGATTTATTTGAAGAAATTGAGATAGGTATCGAAGATAGAGTGTTATACAGAACAATTTATTAGAAAAAACTATTCAATTATAAAGAATTCTATAATTTCTTATTTTTTAAGTAATTTTATATAATAAATTTTCTTAAATAAAAAATCAAAATTTTTTTTCAATGTTAATATGCAGTAATTATGATTTCATTAAATTCCGTGTTAATCAAAAAAAAAATTGTAAACAAATTTTATGGTTAAAATTACCATTGGAACCGCAGGCTTTTTTTATAAGGATTGGGTAGACTCATTTTATCCAAAACAGTTGGAAAAGTCCCAATATTTAGGATACTTTTCAAAGTTTTTCAATATGGTTGAAATCAATTCAACTTTTTATAATTTACCATCTGAAGAAATGGTAATTAATTGGTATAATCGTGTACCAGAAGGATTTCGATTTATTGTCAAAATATGGCAAAAGATAACTCATGAACTTCATGATCCTGAACTTGATATTAGAACTCATGAATTTTTTAGCAGAATAAGACCCTTAAAAGGAAAAATCGTTGGAATCCTTCTACAATTCCCACCTAGGTTTAAATACACAGAAAAACATTTAAAGCAAATAATTTACTTAATCAAAACCATTCCTTCTGAATATAAATTCATTATTGAATTACGAGATAATTCTTGGTTTAATGCTGACATACTTTCTAATGTTATTGATGGACATAATATAATACTTGGAACTACATATATGCCAGGAATTTTACCATATTATATGCAAAATCAAATTTTTTATTACATTAGATTGATAGGAGATAGGGAGCTCACAGTATTTAATCGAATTCAAAGAAACCAAAAAGATATCATCGATGACCTCCTTAATAATATTCAAATCTTAATAAAAGATCCAAATATCTATGAAATATTTATCATTGTCAATAACCACTTCCAAGGTCATGCCCCTGAGTCAATCAATATGATAAAACAGAAATTAGGTTTACCATATCGTAGTTTTAACAACCAAAAAAGTATAATCGATTTTATCCAATAATTTTCTTTTAATTCTCTCTCTTTAATAAGAAAATTTTAAATAGATTTGATTTAACTATTTTTTTATGGATTTCATTGATAATTTAAAGAAGTTAAGTAAGAATTGGCGATTATTAACTCTTGTAATTTGGCTTTTAATCGGAGTAGCTATTATTCCATATCCCGATCCTATTGTTTCGCTCATTGGAATCATCATCTTTTTCCCTTTTTTAGTCTTTTTAATGTTCTTATTTTTACTTTCTCTGGTTTCTAAGAAGAACATTTTTGAGTACCCAACATGGAAAGTGTTATTGTTTCTAGTTATTTCACTGCCTATCATGTTGCTGATTTCAATAATCCTAATAGTTTTATTTTTGATTTCAGTTATTACTTATTTCTTATTTACATCTTGGTTTATCTTATATGGGTGCTTTTTATTGGGGAAAAGTGTAGACAAACAGGCATTTAAAACGCCCAGAGCAAAACATTTTCTAAGAACTCTCATCTTTATCTTAGGATTAGCTGGATCTTTAGCATTATTATACCTTTTTATAATAGTACCCACTTTAATAGATTTATCCGTTATAACAGATACACCGATAGTATTTCCATGGTACTTAAATTTAGTTTATATTATTATTGGCGGTATTCTTGTTGGATTAGCGATTATTATCGTTGTATACAAATTTAAAAAAGTTTTTAACGGTTGGTTTGGAATATTTGCATTATTAGTCACATTCTACACAGTATTTCTGGCGCTTAAGATTTATCTTGGCATAGTTGATACCGAACCCCGCGCAATTGGGTCTATATGGGCATATATTGCAATGATAGTTCCTGATATGTTTATTATTTTTTATTCTCTGAGTACTCTTATGGGATCCCAGGCAGAAATACTGAGTAAGAGATTAAAAAGATTTGGACTTGATACAGTAATAATTTGGTTAATTTTATCTAAGGTAACATATGAATTTATACATTATTTTCCATATAATCTCTTGAGTGCAGTTCCAATTCCTTGGATTCAATGGTTTGCCACAATTGATAACGACAAGGTTAATCTAATAAAAAATATTGCGGTATTAGGATTTTTTATCCTGCTTCTAATTATCATAGGAATATATGAGATTAGAAAATATTCTGAAGATCTTTTAAAACCAAAAGAAGGTATTGAAGCAGAGGCAAAGGAAATTTTCCATCCTGAACTTACTACTAAAGAATCTGAACCTATTGTTAAAGAATCTGAATCAGATGCAGAAGAAACCGAAAAAATTGAAAAAGATGATACAATACTTCATGAAAAAGAAGATATTGAGGATGACTATAATGATGAAATAATCTAAGGTAAAGTAACTTAAAACTAAATCTTTTTATTTTTTTCAAAAACACTTTTTTTTTAATATTTAGGGTACTGATTTAAAATAAATTATAAATTTCTCATAGATTAATAGTTTAATAATTAGTTTTATTAAACACTAATACAAAAAGTGTCATATTTAATCTAATTGGTGTTGAATATGAGTAATTTTGAAAGTAGTTCAGAAGAAATCTTTCTTAAGAAATTTGAAAAATTATCTTTAAAGATTGATCAGTTAACTGATGAAATTTCTAAAATGAAGGTGAAATTAGATAAAAATTATAAAGTTAACAGGACATTTGGTTTAAAAGCTGTTAGAAATTCTGAGCCATTAAATTTTGCTAGGGAGGTCATGGGAATTGGAAGCCCAACCAAAAGATACTTATTATCTCTAAGGGCAATAAGTGAAGAATGGAAAGGAAGAAAGAATGATGTTTTAATTACAATCAGACAACAAGAAAAAGAAACACATATGGATTTGAAGGCTCTTGGGATTAGAATTCCAATCAGTGATATTAAAAATATTAGTGTCTTAGCTAAACAAATTCTCTCATTATTATATATATCATGTGAATTACGTGGATTGGCTATTAATGAGATTTTAAGAGAAATTTTAACAGAGATAAATGAAGAAGGAACTAAAATGGTTCAAGAAATTAAACAGAAAATGGTTTTTTAGAAAATCTTAAGAAAATGCTATAAGTTCGCCTGTCCCCTCTGAGAAACATTATCAATTATCTCTAAAATTCAATTTTAAAATTCGTGAAACAAGAATTTCACGATCAAAAAATTAATTTGCTCTTTTCTAGTTTTTAGAGTATTAAAAACCAAAAACAATATATTTTGTTCAATTTAAATGATAAATCATTAGAAACAAAATATTTAAAAAAATAGAGGAGTAAAAAAAATGAATTTTGAAGAAATAATTTTTGAAAAAAAGGATAGAATAGCCCGAATAACAATTAATCGACCTCAAAGATATAACGCTTGCAATCTACGGGCCGTGCATGAATTGATCGATGCTTTCAATCTGTGTTGGGATGAGGAAATTGGTGTTGTAGTTTTCACAGGAACTGGAGAAAAAGCTTTTTGTACTGGTGGTGATCAATCAACACGCCAGAAGGGTGGTTATGAGGGAGAGTTAGTATTACCATTGGAAGTTGGGTGGCAACGAGTGACACTTTTGATTCGTACTCTACCAAAACCAGTTATTGCACGAGTTAATGGTTATGCAATTGGAGGTGGACATGTATGGCATACAAATTGCGATCTAAGCATTGCAGCGGATCATGCTCAATTCGGACAAGCAGGACCGCGTGTAGGCTCATTTGATCCTGGTTATGGAACTGGAGATTTAATGCGAGCTATAGGAATTAAGCGTGCAAAAGAGATTTGGTATCTGTGTCGTCGATACACAGCGCAAGAAGCTTTACAGATGGGACTAGTAAACGCTGTAGTCCCCTATGAAAAATTGGATGAAGAAGTAGATCAGTGGTGCCAAGAATTGTTAGAAAAAAGTCCAACGGCTCTTAAAATGCTGAAGTATGCTTTTTTAGCTGAAACTGATGGAGTGACAGGTATAACTCAATTAGGTGTTGGTGGTTTATCGCTATACTATGGAACTGAAGAAGCAGTAGAAGGAAAAAATGCATTTATCGAAAAACGAAAGCCTAATTTTAATCAATTTAGGAAGAAATAAATGTAGAAAATCAAAAAACTCTATAAAAATTTTTATTTCTTTATTTCTTGAAAAGTATTTTTTGTTGTACTTTATGAAATTTCTTTTTGTATAAGATTAAACTTATTATATTAATATTCTACTTATTTCAAATTAATTTTCTATTGTAAATTTGTATTATTATAACGTAATAATCAGTTTTTACTAATTTTTTAATATAAAAACTTTAATTAACTATTTGTAATATAAGATAATTGGGAGTAATTATTGAATTCTATCCTACCAATCTCTTTTTCTAAATAATATTACAGTACGTTATTATGAGTAAAACAAGGTTAATTAAGGATAAATTGGAACTTGAAGTTAATATTGACAGTAAAGAAAAATTGAATAAAGTTTACAGTGATTTATATATAGAATATAATGAACTAAAGACCGAAAACTACAAACTAAAACAAGAAAATAGCATTTTAAAAAATATTGTCATAGAGAATAGTAAAGAAAAATTCGAAAATTCATTAGTAAAAGAGGATCTATTAAACAATGTTGTAAAATCTCCAAAAATCGGAAAAAGTTTCTATTTCCAAATCATTTTGGGAATCTCTGTTATTGTTTTAATATTAGGATTTCATATTTTATATTTAGCAGTTACAAGTTGTTTAATGTATAATGATGGAAATTCTGGTTGTTGGATTGTAAGTTGGTTAGGTATTGATTTACATGCCAGTTTTTACCTTGATGTTATTTTATATTCGTTAATAGCTTTTCAAGTGCTTTTAATAGTTCTCATAATCCGAGATAAAATACAAAAAAACCAACTTAATTTAGTGTAAAGATTTTAGAAATTATACTAAAATTAACTATTAAGTTAATGTCTAAAATTGGAAATTTATTTCTTAACAAGAATGAGTTTACTTTCTTCAAGTATTATTTTATCTTTATTTAAAGGGCTAATATTATAAGTATTTTTCATTGTATTTACGATGACATTTCCGATAAATTTTAGTTTTAATGTGTTAAATAGATCATTAATCATTTGGAGATCTTCAGGAATTGATACTCCAAAAAAAGGATTTAAAAATAAGTATATAGTTGCACTAATAATTATCCCTATAATTAAACTTATTGCTCCATTAAATGGAAATATCCACAGAATTAAGAACAGAATCATTAAATTAGGAACTAATCTATATAATTTGAAACTATAATTGATATTTAACTTTAATTTAAGTTGAATTAAAATATAGGGAAATAAAAAGAGTGAAGAGATTAACATAACGATTCCTATGCCTAAGATTCCATAAA
>JABXKB010000128.1 GCA_013375485.1 Promethearchaeota archaeon
AAAATTAAATTATTATAAATTTAAAATTTTTTATGAAATTTGATCGTAAATAATAAAAATTTATTGTTAAATGTTTGAAAGTGATAATCTTTTTAATTCTCTTTAATGATCTCGTGCAGGTCTAAATAATTAAGTCACATTAATAAAAAATCCTATTTCCATATACTAAATTTGAGTAAGAGAGAATTGAATTTTCATAATAATTTAATTTTAATAATATAGACTATTTACTTTATCATTAGTATTTCTGGGATTAGTATGAAAAACTAATCTAGGAAATAATCGATCTTTAAAAGTTAGGAGGTTTGACTAACTAAAGGTGAGAATGTTGTCTGATAAACAGACCAATGAAAATAAGAAGGAAGAGCAACCAAGAATAGGTGTGTTCGTATGCCATTGAGGTATTAATATCGCAGGAATCTTGGATATTCCAAAAATAGTCGCAGAAATAGATAAATTAGATAATGTTTGGGCTTATCCGTACTTATCTTTATGTACTGAAGGAGGATCTACTGAAATCAAGGAAAAACATGAAGAATTTAAATTTGATAGGGTTTTAGTTGCTGCATGTACTCCAAAAACTCATCAACCTGTTTTCCATGCAATATTAACAGAGATGGGATTGCCTCCAAGATACTTAGAATTTGTAAACATTCGAGAGCATTGTTCTTTTGTACATCAAGCACCAGAAGTGCGTGAAAAAGCTACTCTAAAAGCTATTGAATTAATCAGAGCAGGCATAGCCAGAGCAAAATTATTAGAAGATGTACCTACTAAAACCGTGCCGGTTGAACCTGCTGCACTTGTAGTTGGTGGGGGAATTGCAGGATTATCTACTGCTATCGATTTAGGTGATGCTGGATATAAAGTATATTTAGTTGAAAAAAATACAACAATTGGAGGGCGTATGTCCCAGCTTGATAGAACCTTCCCTACAGACGATTGTTCTATATGAATCTTGGGACCAAAAATGCTTGAAGCGAATCGCCATCCAAATATAGAAATCTTATCTTACAGCGAAGTCACAGAAATAGACGGTTATATTGGTAATTTTGAAGTTAAAGTAAAAAGAAAAGCTCGATTTGTCGATGAAACGAAATGTACAGGATGTGGTACCTGTACTGATGTATGTCCTGTATACACGAGCAATTACTTTGATGAACATTTATCTGCTCGAAAAGTCATTGATATTGCTTTTGCTCAAGCAGTACCTGCAGTGTCACAACTTGAGAGAAAAGTATGCATTGAATGCTTCGCATGTGTCGATGCGTGTGAACAGGAAGCGATAGATTTTAGTCAAAAGGATAAGATTGAAGAACTTAAGGTTGGTACTATTATTGTTGCCACTGGTTGGGATCTCTACAAAGGGGATGACTATGGATATGGAGTTTATGATAATGTAATCAATCAAATAGAACTCGAAAGAATACTCGCTCCAAATGGTCCTACTTATGGCCATTTAAAGCGACCTTCTGATAGTAAACGTCCAACGAAAGTATTATTCATTAACTGTGTTGGATCAAGAGATATTAATAAAAACGCTCATTGTAGCGTTATTTGTTGCAACCTTTCTCTTAAAAATTCCAAACTCATAAAATCAGAGTATCCAGATTCACAAATACTTTGTACATACATAGATATGAGATGCGCTGGAAAAGATTACGAAGAATACTATAGAAGATCTCGAAATGCGGGAATTATATTTGTGAAAGGATTAGTCGGAAAAATAGAAGAAGATCCTTTAACTAAAAATCTTAAAGTACAATTTGAACCGGTGGGAACAGATACTGTAGTTTCTATGGAATTTCACATGGTGGTAACTTCACCAGCATCATTACCATCTCAAGGAACTAACGAAATTGCCAGAGTTCTGAAAATGGAAAAAAGCCCTGATGGGTTTTTAAAAGAATATCATGCACGACTCGATCCAATTAGTACAAAAGTCCCGGGAATTTATATCTGTGGTTCTGCCCAAGGTCAAAAAGAGATTGATAAAGCTGTAAGTCAAGCGAGAGGAGCTGCATCAGTAGCGGGTATTCCAATGGGAAAAGGAGAATACACTATGGAATTAATTAGAGCAACGCCCTCAGATGAACGTTGCGCTAAATGTTATAAGTGTATTGAGGCTTGCCCATATACAGCAATTTCGGTAAATGAAACAGGAAACCTAGTTGTTGACTTAATCAATTGTCGAGGTTGCGGAACTTGTGCATCCTTGTGTCCTTCAAAAGCAATTGAACTAACATACTTTAGAGATGATCAATATATGGCATTAGTAGATGAATTATTACCAATGGAGGAATAGAGAGGTAAGAAAAATGGCAGAAGATAATGATTTAAAAATTATTGTATATGCTTGTTGGAAATGAGGGTATGGTTCAGCGGATATGGCAGGTACAATTCGTGCACAATATCCGGATTCCATTAGAAATGTTTTAGTACCTTGCGCGGGACGTGTAGGACCTGACTTAATAATGCGAACATTTGGAAGAGGCGCAGATGGTGTTGTAATTAATGCTTGATACCCTGGTGAATGCGATTATGAAACTGGAAATTACCATGCATATAGACAAGTCGAATATATTAAAGAAATTTTAAAAGTTGTTGGTATGAGTCCAGATAGAATAAAAATAATCTACTGTACCGCAGCTGAAGGTCAGAAATTTCAAAATGAAGCAATAAAAATCGATAAAACAATTCGGAAATTAGGATCAAGCCCTCTACGTACGAAAGGCACACCTAAGAAAGGAAAAGCTAAGGCGAAAGCCCAAGCTTAAAAAAATTAATGTGTTTACTAATGAAGCTGAGTTAAAAAAATGAGAACTCAGTTGAAGAAATGGGTGCACCATATAACACATAAAAAATGTTTAAAATAATATACTAAAATTATTAAAACTACATTTCAAGAAATTTGGGAAATTTTAAAAAAAAACATATATGTTAAGTTTATAATAAGAGTTGATTTCATGGAAGCAATGGCAGAATATTTGATAAAGATTGAAGAATTTTCTAAAATCTTAGCAACTTTATTAAAAGAAAAAACTGTAGATAAAATTATTGGTGCTGAATTGAGAGTTGATAAAAAATCTGGGAATATAGATAGATTTACAGTTCAGCCTAAATTAGCAGAAAAAGAGGAAGATGTAAAGAATTTTCCATTAACTCCTCTAATTGCATTTGGATATGCTAGAACAGATTCAGCGTCAAAATTCTTACATAAATCTGTTGCAGGTGCAATGAAAGAGAAAATTGGACTTATTGCACGTCCTTGCGATACAAGAGCGTTAATAGAATTAGCAAAGATCAAGCAAGTAAATCTTGATAACCTCTTTATAATTGGTATTGAGGATAGAGGGATGCTTCCTAAAGCAGGGCGTGAAATGAGATCAATAAAGGATGTTGATCCAACTGATATTGTTAAAGAAAAAGTCGGAGATAAGGGTCTTATTGTGAAAATGAAAGATGGAAAGACAAAAGAACTTGAACTAACTATTGCAGAGAATTGCTTACGATGCTATCGAAAAATTCCAGTTATCGCTGATTTAACAGTCAGTGATCTTGGTATTCCAATCGATTCAGATGAGATAATTTTAAAGGTGTATTCAGATAAAGGAAGCGAAATTTTAGAAAAATCAGGAATTAAAATAAAACCACTTCCAGATAAGGCGAAGAAGGCTCATTTAGATAAATATAATGAAATTATCGAAAAAGCAAAAGAAAAACGAGCGAAAGATTTGGAAGAATGGGAAAATCTATCACAAGAAGAGAAGATTGCTGAATTACTTAAATGTACTGCATGTAATACATGTATAAGAGGGTGTCCTGTTTGTTATTGCGTGGATTGTATTCTTATGAAGAAAAGGAAAGAGAAAACTATAGATGCGGCATCCTATCAATTAACACGTATAGCTCATGATGCGGATAGGTGCGTAGAATGTGGAAATTGTGATAATAATTGTCCTCAAAATTTGCCACTTTCATTATACTTTCAATCACTAAATGAAGCATTTAAGAAGAAGTTTAAATATGAGGCGGGTATATCTCTTGAGGATATTCCGTTTCGATCTGGAAAAGCAATTTCCCAGATGGAATTAGAAAAAACATAACCCTAATTTTTTTAAATACTTTATTTTATTATTTTATTTAGTATTAAATACAAATTCAATCTATTTTTGAACAAATTGATTATAATCGGTGGTATTATACGCCAAAGTATAGGACTTAAATTTACAACATACAAATTATATTTCCCTGTATAGGTAGCGGGGCTCGTAAAATAACCGATTAATTCGAATTGATCCACCGAAAGACCGGTCTGATGTGAAAACAAATAAAAAAGAGAAGTTTTTAGTTTTTAATTAAAAGAATTCTTGACATTCACTAATTTAAAAAAAAATTATTAATTAATCCGGTTTGTAATAAAATGAATTACTATCTGCTTTTAATATACATTGTTCTAATATTTTAAGTATTTCATCTCGATTTTGGAGAGAAACATCATAATATGGGTGTGCTCGTGAACCTTTTCGGGAGATTCCAAATTTGATCATCAAATAAAAATCTTTGAAAAATCGCTCTACATGGAAATAACCAGTCAATTTCTCTGGTTCTTTTGCAAACTCCCAAAATCGTTTTTCTTGGAAAGGATCAAATAATGAAGATAACCAGTGATTAATCTCGTAAATATCAAGTTTATTTCGTAATAATGCAGTATAAACTGCTGAGGCTATTCTTAGCTCTTCCTTCCCATTGAACATTCTGGGGGAAGGTGAAGCTAATTTCTGTTTAAAAATTTGAAATATATGGAGAATTTCCTCTTTTTGAATTAAACGATGTTTCGCAAAATCCCTGAATAAATCGGCACCATGGGCTATCGAATGTGCCCAACCTTTCCCAATTACATAAGATCTATAATCTCTTTCTTGTTGATAATATTCCAGTGCTATAGTGAACCATTTCTTTACAATTTCTGGTGTTAAAAATGCTTTTCTCCCTTCGATTTCTCCTTTTTCACATTTTTCATCGAAAACCAATATTCCCGCCACTTCTAATGCCGCAAATGCCCGTAAAAACACGAAATCGGATATTTCTTGGCCTAATCCTGTATGTGTCAGGGATATAAGTTGATCACCTAGTGAAATAAGAGTCGTATTATCATATTCTCCGTTCATTATCCACGCATACAAAATTTCCAAGCAACCTTCCCGAATATCGGAATCGACATTGCCTAACTTTTCAATCAACACGGGGGTTATCTCCATTAGAGAACATTCTGAAGGGATCTGAAAATTATTTTCCATAACAGATTTGATTTGCTCAATTGTTAATTCCATTTTGGCTTGCTCCATTTTATTTATAATTTAAAAAAAAATTTAATCTATTTTTGAAATTCTTTCGGAATTTGAACAGCAAACTTACATAGTAATCCTCCTGTAAGAGGTGATTCGATTGGTTCCACGTTTGTTGGTTGATCGAATATTACATCCCAGTATTTCTTTGTGTATCCAGCACTGCAATAACAGAAGTGAGAAAAAAGTTCTTTGTCAGTACCATTTTTGATAGCACCTCGTATCCAAGGACAATAACAACTATAAAAGCCTTTCATTCTCGTATCTTTTGCTTGTATATGTTTCTTTGTTTGATAAGGCATTTTAATTTCAATAATTTTATCCCCTTCTCTTATTCCAGGAGTGATTGTGGGAGTATTTTTTACAAATTCTACCACTTCTTTATCGATATATTGTGCAAATTCCAGAGTTCCCTCTTTTTGATGTTTTTGAAGTCTTTCAATTAATTCTTGCTTTTTTACTTTTAAAAATTCATCAATATCATTTATTTTTAAGAAGTCTTCTCTATCTTTCTCAATAGAGCCAGGACGACCATGTAAACAAGGTTTTAATAGTTCTATTGTCTTTTCTTCACCGATCTTCTCTTCCAATCTTTTCATAATTACTTTAGTAAATTCAGGTTTTTTTTCGGGATCAACTCCTAATGAGGGAATTTTAGTGTTTTCAAAAATTTCATCTCGTAGTTTTTCCCCATATTGCTCAGCAACTCTTTGATAAAGATTATCCATTGCATTATAAGATTCTGAGATGTCGATAATCTCAACTATGTAGTCAAATTTTTTTGTAAAATTAGCAAAATTAATTAAAGCCCTTAAAAAATCTAATACAATATCTCTATTACTTTCGACTAATATATCTGTGTACTTAATAATTTCTCCACTAGGAAATGAATCAATATCGTTGTTTTCTTTTTTAAGAAAATTGCTAAATTCGTTTAATCTAGAAATATAAGTATCAGCTTGTTCTTGAGAGACTTTATTCTTTAAGAGATATTTTAAGAATGCTTTTTCTTTCAAATTACATTACCCATTCAATTTATTGGTCTTAGATGATAAATTTAATTAAATTAGTTAGATAAATTAAAAATTCTTTACTTTTTAAGCTAATACAATTAATTGTCAATATAATTTGATTAATTCGAAATTTCAAAATATTATGATTTTAGATACATCGATCGTGTAATCATAATCCTAATTTTTATAAATTTTATATTTTTTGTTTTCTTAAGATTCAAATTAAGACTATTCTGAAATTTTAATTTATTTTGAAGGGGATATTTTGAATTCTTCAGATAAAACAATTCAACCAATTACCATTGACAAAGTAAAAATTAATGATGGTTTTTGGGCTCCAAGAATAAAAGTCAATCATGAAATAACCATTCCTCATGTTTTTAAGAAGTGTGAGAAGACTGGGCGTATTGATAATTTTTTAAGAGCAGCAGGAATTTTAAACGATGGGAAAAGACCTATATTTCCTTTTGATGACTCTGATGTATATAAGGTCATTGAGGGCGCAGCGTATTCATTAATGATTAATCCTGATCCAAAACTCGAAGAATTTGTAGATAATATAATTAATAAAATTGCTGCTGCTCAGGAAGATGATGGATATATATACACTACACGTACAATAAATCCTGATAAACCTCATATATGGGCAGGTAAAAAACGGTGGGAGTCAGTTTCAATATTAAGTCATGAATTATATAATATGGGTCATCTTATTGAAGCTGCTATTGGTTATTACCAAGTAACAGGTAAAAGAACTTTATTAAATGTAGCAATCAAATGTGCAGATTTATTAGAGAATGTTTTTGGCCCGGGAAAAATTGAAAGAATTCCCGGGCATCAAGAGATTGAAATAGCTCTAGTGAGGTTATTTAAAATAATTAATGATTATAAATATTTGAAATTAGCCAAATATTTTCTTGATATTCGCGGTTCTATTAACGTACTTGAACATCCTGATTATTTAACTCAATTAAAAATTGATAACCCAAAATTGCAAGAAGTAAAAGCCCTTGAATATAACCAAAGTCATAAAAAAATTATTGATCAGGATGAAGCAGTTGGGCATGCTGTAAGAGCAATGTACATGTATTCAGCCGTTACCGATATTATCTCTCTTTTTAAGGATTCTGAATATGGATCTGCGATTAATCGAATCTGGAATAATGTTGTTTCAAAAAAGATGTATATTACAGGTGGCATTGGTTCTAGATCACACGAATATGGAGAAAGTTTCTGGGATGATTATAAATTACCTAATTTCGAGGCATATAATGAAACTTGCGCAGCCATAGCAAATATCTTCTGGAATCACCGACTATTTTTGCTACGTGGGGAAGCTAAATATATTGATTTCTTGGAACGTACTTTATATAATGGCTTCCTTTCGGGAATCTCCATAGATGGAAAGAAATTCTTTTATTCTAACCCACTTGCTTCAAAGGGAAATGTTAATAGAAAATCATGGTGGTTATGTCCTTGTTGTCCTACTAATATCGTACGTTTTATGCCCCAAATTCCGAGTTATATCTATGCCGTAAGACATGATATGATTTTTGTTAATCTTTTTATTGGAAATGTTGCTAAAATCTTATTAGGCAATACTAATGTTTCAATTACTCAAGAAACTAATTATCCATGGGATGGAAATGTGAAAATTACAATTAGTCTTTCTCAAATAAAGGACTTTATAATTGCGATCCGAATTCCTGGTTGGACACAGAACAAGCCTGCACCAAGCAATTTATATTATTATTTGGAACCTAATGATTTAGAAGTGACTATCAAAATTAATGATGAATTAGTTGATTATCAGATAGAAGACGGGTTTGTTAAAATATCTCGTATCTGGAAAGATAAAGATATTATTGATATAAACCTACCGATGCCAATTAGACGAGTATTGAGTCATGAAAATGTTGAAGATAATGTCGGAAAAATAGCAATTGAACGTGGTCCCATTGTTTACTGCTTTGAAAGCGTTGACAATAAAGTGGAATCAATATTTAATCTAAAATTACACGATGATGCTGTACTTGAAGAGAAATGTCAGAGTGATTTATTTAATGGGATTGTTACTATAACAGGTTCTATCTATAATGAAGATAAAAGATTAGAAAAAATACATGCTATCCCTTATTATTCGTGGGCTCACCGAGGTAAAAGTCAAATGATTCTGTGGGTGC
Organism: Promethearchaeota archaeon; assembly: GCA_013375485.1. Classification (GTDB taxonomy): domain Archaea; phylum Asgardarchaeota; class Lokiarchaeia; order Sigyniarchaeales; family SOKP01; genus Loki-b32. The sequence goes on from JABXKB010000128.1 coordinate 8,545, forward strand.
AACGTGTTACTTCAAATTCTATTTAAATTTTTGGTTCCTATAAAAAGTGTTATAAATATATTTTTAAATAATCTTATTATAAAAGTAGAACCATTATTTCTTCCTTTTTTCTGCAATTATTTGGCCGTCATGTAATTCTACAATTTCTTTCGATATGTACAATCCAAGTCCAGATCCTTCAATATCTACGTCTAAACCCATACCGTATCGGATTATTTTTCCAAACTTTTCAAATAATTTCTCCTTTTCTTTTTGGGTTAAAAGTCTTTTGTTTTCTTCCATTACCAGTCTTTCTACTTCTTCTTTATCAATAATATCAATAATAGAAATTAAATTTGCCGCTTTTCCTCGGTAAACGATTCTTGTGGTGTAGTCTTCTAGCCCTCTTAATTCCACATTTCGATTAATTATTCTAAAAGAGTTATTTGAAAAAGGTTCAATATCACCTTCTCTATTACTTTGTATGCGCTTTAAAACTACGTAGAATTAAAGCCTCGACTTTATGTAATTCCATTATCAAAAAATTATTTGAATTGTAGATTTCTACGATTTTATTATATTTTTGCATTTTATCTTGATGATAAGGTAAAAAAATCATGAAAAAATTAAATAGTAATAAATCAAAATCTTAAATTAAAGATTTATTCCACAAAATTGTGTAAAATTCTATGTCAACTCACATTGTTGAAAGTAAACTAATTGATAATAACATTTTTCTTGTCATCCCAAGTTGGGGAAATTTGCTTGGATATCCAACATTAGGCAAATACGCTCATCATAATGTATCAAAAATATCTCAAGATCTAGTTATTTTTTTGGGAGGAACAGAATGCGCAGTCTCAACAGAAAAAGGAACATTATATTTTTTATTTGGTCTAGGGTATTATTATCTTAAGTTTGAACTACAATCTGGAAGATATATTACTGACAATCGTCAATTAACAGGATTAATTTTATCTGATTTTGTATATGATCATTTAGCCACATCAAAAAATATAACTTTGGAAAATGAAAAAGATGTGATTGTGAGTGAAAATTTGTTTAAATTACCAATTGACCTTTCACATAAAACAGAAACTAAAAAAACATTTATCCAAGGAACACTCATGCGGAATTTATTCATACCCTATAAAGACGTCTTTTTAGAATTAATGGAAACAATTCAGAATCCACAATCTTTCCAAATAGAAAAAGAGAGACATATGATACTAACTACTCACTGGGATTTCTACAATCAAATCTTAATTTCTAAAGACATGGAATTAAAAACTAATTACTTACAGGCTACAGCAGGTTTAAATAGTATTTCTTTAGGAGTTGATAACATATTGAATCAGTATTTTAATTCATCTCAATTGAAGGATATTAAAGACACAGTAGAACATTTTAAAGATGCTTTTTCATCAATAGGATATGATCCAATGTATTTATTTTCTATTATAGAGAATGGAGCCAAATTTTTAAGAGGAGGAACTCCAATTCCTTTTACAGAAGAAACAGTTTCTAATAAAAAGCCAAAAGAATCAATATTGATTTCCGCTCAACCATATGTGGAATCTTTTAGAGAATGGCCTGATAATTTTAGAAGACAGTCTAAAGAACAATTAGAAAAATCTTTTGTACCAAATGAGACAGTAAAATATCAACCTAAAGAATCCACGAGTTTAAAAAAGCCAGAAGTTGGGGAATTTAGAAGGAAAGAAGAAGATTTTGAACTTAGAACAATGCAACGTCCATTTGTTGGATTTAAACCTCTACCAACTATACCTATAGATAATTTATTTGAAATTCTCACTACTTTGAAAAAAGTTGTTGAAGAAGATTATGATATTCAGTCGATAGGAAAAACTCTTGAAATCGCTCGAGATAATATTAAAAAGGAAGTTTTACACGCCAATTTTCTTTGGGATATGAGCAAATATTCTAATGTTTATCAAAGAGCAGAGTCCAATATTGGATTAAGTTTTAATGAAAAAGAAGATTTATTAAGAGAAATAGATTATTGGATAAAAATATCTCAGAAACATTATGACAAGTTTTAAATCCGTTGTTAGTAAACTACAAAAACACTATCCTGATGCTTCAGATGTTGCAATTGTTAGCAATAAAGGTAAAATTCTTTATTCCACAAGTAAATGGGATGTTAAAAAAGACATAAATAGTGTTTTAAATAGTTGGAGAAGTAGTAATGCGCAATCTGTCACATTATGTGGAATAAAATATTCAATCCTTCAAATGGAACCTGAGCGATTTATTGGTACTAATCGCCAAAAGAAGGGACATTTAATAGGAGCATCAACTCCAGATGGAAATAATTATATGTTGGCTCATATTAAACCTAAAGCAAAAGGTTGGTTTCATATGGCATATCCCGCTGTAGCAAGAGCTGCAGCAATGCTAAAGAAAGACTCAACATCAGAATTTATTAAGTCTAAAGTTGAACTACCTGATGAAATTAAAGAAGAAATATTACATGATGGCTCAACTGGTCAAGCAGTAGCACATCAAACTGCTCCAAATCCACCTACTATTGATCCTTATCTTAAAGCGGAAATTGAAGGTCTTTTACAATGGATTAATAATCCTCAAGGATTAGCAGGATACATTGCCAACGTTTTGCAACAAAATGACCAATATCGAATTTCTAAACTTGCTGAACTTTATAATGAGTTATATCAACTATTTTATGATTAGTTAATTTTTATAAAATTATTTTTTTAACTTAAAACCACATTCTGTACAAAAATTATCGCCAAGATTTTTAATCTCACACCCACACTTAGGGCAAAGCTTTTTCTTTCTTAGTTTAAACCTATCTCCAAAGATTTTTGTTACTTTTTCTTGATAATTATGTTCGTATTTTATTGCCATCCTCTCTCCAATTTTCCTAGCAAATCGAACTGAACCTCGTTCTTTTTTCTACCCTTTTCTATTGCTATAATGGCAATAATAATAATTGGTACTACAAAAATCACAACTAGTAATCCAATATTATCTGCGTGGACTATCATTGCTGAGAAAGTAAAATATAATGTATTGTTTCCTAAAGTCGATGAATTGGCCCATAAACTATATTTTCTAATAGATGATGAATTTATATAAATATTTCTTTCAATAGTCTCGTAGAAATAGTCTTTCCATATTACTTTTTCATTTTGATCATTTATCCAAATTGAACCATTATTATTAGAGAAGTTCGTTTTTAAATATAATCCAGTAATAAATTGACCTCCAAATATAGTGCCAGGTGGAACAGACGCATCCGAAATTAGGGTTGGAATACCATATTCTAACTCAACTTCATGGTCATAGTCTAATTCTGCTTGTTGAATATCATTAGATATAAGTGCATGTACATAAGTATCATTCTGGACCAAGAAGATTCCTAAAATCGATAAAATTGTTATTAAAAAGGCAATTTATTTTTAAAAAATTTCTTCAATTTAGAAAAATATAATCGCATGTTGAGTTTCGCTAACATTATTGAATTATTAGAAAAAAAGAAAGTCTTATATAAATAAATTCTTAGTTCAAGTTATTATCAAATCTAATAAGAGATACTTAATTGAAACTTTTATTATATTAAATGAATTATAGATAATTAATTTAAAAT
>JABXKB010000129.1 GCA_013375485.1 Promethearchaeota archaeon
AAAAAGGAAAGAAGAATCATTCAAACTATTAGAACAAGCTCAAAATTATCTTTCACAAGGGAAATTTGATAATGCCCTAGAAATTTATCAGAATGTAGCAAATATTTTTGCACAAATTCAATGGACTGATGAAATTCCAATTATTAATAAAGCAATACAAGATATTGAAAATAAAAGGAGAGAAAAAGACTTATTGAAACAAAAGACGATTCAAGATGCTATAGAAAAAGAAAAATCTGACAACGAGTTTATGGAACAGATTAAAATTCTGAAGGAAAGAGAAGAAACAAAAGCTCTAGAAGAAAAAGAATCGATTCAAAAGCGAGAAAGGATTACTTCACAAAATTTGCTTAAACAAGAAGAAGCTTTTAAATTGATAAATGAAGGATATAACTTACTTGATCAAATGAATTACGACAAATCATTGAAAAATTATCAAAATGCAATAATTTTTTTAACTGAAATTGGATGGACAAGTGATTATTTAAAATTACTCCAGAATACTATAAAAACTATTGAAGTTAGAAAAAGAGATATTGAAAAAGAGAAAGAATTAGAAAAAGAGTTATTAATACAACAACAAAAAGAAGAAGAACAGTTCCAGAAAAAGATTTCTGAAAGTATGAGAAGAGAACAACAAAGATTTAAAGCTAAAGAAATTGAGATTCAGAGGAAGGAAAAATTACAGCAACTAATGGAAAAACGTAAACAAGAGGCATTTAAAGTTATGGATTTAGCTGAAAATCTTTTTAATCAAAAACAATATACTCAAGCAATTGAACAATATCGACAAGCAGAGCAACTCCTGAATGAAGTCGGATTCCCAACTAATGCAATTAGAGAAATGATTCATAAAATTCAAGAGAAAAACAAAGAAAATTGGTTAACTAAACAAAAAGATCTTGAACAGAAACTTCAAAAAGAGAAAGAGAATTTTAAATTTCAGCGTAAATTAGCCGAGAGTATAAGAATAAATGAAATAAAGTTAAGAGAAAAAGAAATTGGAATGCAGAAACAAAGAGAAATCCAAGATTACATGGAAGAAAGAAGAGAAGAAGCGTTTAATCTTCTTGAAGAAGCAGAAATATTAATGATTCAATCTCAATATGATAAATCTCTTGAATACTACCATGCAGCAGAATTAATTTTAAATGAAATTGCATATCCCACTGACTCTATTCGAGAACTAATTCTTAAAGTTCAAGAGAAAAAAAGAGAGCATCAAATACAGACACAGAAGGAATTAGAACAAAGTGTGCAAAGGGAACATAAAGAATGGAAATTTCAACAAAAAGTGATCGAAAGTTTAAAAGTCGAGAAAGAACGATTGAAAGTAAAGGAAGTAGAAGTCTTAAAAAGGGAACAATTGAAAATTAAATATGATGAGAGAAAGGAACAAGCATTTAAAATATTAGATGAAGGAGAGCGCTATTTAAAAGAACAGAATTATGATAATGCATTAGTTTGTTATAGAAGGGCAGGTCTTGTTTTAAATGAACTACGGTTTCCGACAAATTCTGTAAATAATATGATATTAAAAATAAGTAAATTAAAGAAACAAAAGGAAGAGGCTCAGCACCTAAAATATAAAAAAGAACTCGAAAATTTAGAAGAAGTAAACGCATTACAGACTCTAATTGACGAAAGAAAGAGACAAGAAAGAGAAAAAAGGAAAGCTCAACAAATTGCATTACAAGAACGGGAAAAATTAATAAAAGAACAAATGAGCGCAAGAGAATCAGCATATTCTCTCTTAGAAGAAGCTGGAAATTATTTAAAACGTCATATCCCTAACTATAATGAAGCAATTTCATTATATATTCAAGCAAGGCATATTTTAACAGAAAATATTGGGTGGGAACCTGAAATAAATAATTTAAATGCGTTAATAAAAGATTTACAACAAGAACACGCTAATTTTCTTGAAAGAAAGCGTTTGGAGGAACAAGCAAGTTTACAACGCCAAAATGAATATGCTCTATTTCAGGAAGAAGTCAGAAGAAGAAGGATAGAACAAGAAAAGTTAAAACGAGAACAAGAAAAGCAATACCGAGATTTAATCTATAAAAAACAACATGTAGAACAAATAAAAAATGATGGGTTAAAACTCATTGATGAAGGTAAAAAACAGGCAATGTATCATGAATTTGATAAAGCATATACAAATTTTGAAGCAGCAATTATTAAGTTTAGGGAAATAGGCTGGAACGAAGAAATAAAATATATTGAAACTGAAATTAAAAATACAAAATTATTAGAAGTAAGGGTAAAAAAAGAGGAAGAAAGAATTCAATCGATACAAGAACAACTAAAAAAACAAAGAGTTTTAGAAAAAAAACGTAAAAAGGCTGAAGAAGTAAAATTAAAGGAAACTATTGGTGAAGTTAGTGAATTGGCTGATGAAATTACTGTTTTAATTGAGAAAAGGCGACATGATCAAAAACTAGCTGCTAAACAAAAAGAAGAGAAAATTAAATATGAAGCTAAAGAATTTCGTAAAGAAATGGGTAGTTTAATCAAAATGAAACAAGAATTGATTGACGAAATAGCAGAAAAAGAAGCGAAGAACAGAGAATTCGAAGAGAAATTACAAAAAGCAAAAGAAAGGGAAGAAATTGATAATCTTAAAAGAATGATTAAAGAATCTTCGAAAAAGAAAAAAGAGTAGAAATTAATATTTAATCTTAATTTCTTTTATTTAAAAAAGAAATTCGAACTATTTATTTTGATTAACTTCTGAATCTTGTTAAAAATACCATTAAAAGAATTTAAATTCTGATCTTGAAATAATAATATTATAATAATAAAAAATAGCGTTTTTTAAAATGACTGAAAAACCAAATGATATTGTTAAGTCACGCATGTATGCAAGACAACAGTTAATTGATGGATGGGATCAAAATATTATTGATAATGGCGTAATTATGATTATCGGTGTTGGTGCTTTAGGCTGTGAAATTGCAAAGGATTTCGCTTTAATGGGAATCGGTAAGTTGATCCTTGTTGACCTAGATACTATTGAGACCTCTAATTTATCTCGACAAATGCTTTTTAGATCTGGTGATGAGGGTCGTTCTAAAGCTGAAGTAGCAGCAGAAAGATTGCTAGAAATGAATCCCTATCTTAAAGTTGATTATTATTTTGAAAAACTCCAAAAGTTATCAATGGCTGTTTATGAAGAATCTGACGTTATAATAGCAGCTTTAGATAATTTTAATGCCAGATTGGACTTGAATAAGATATGCTTAAGGATGAAGAAACCAATGATCGAAGCTGGGACCGTAGGATTTGAAGGACATTGTCAAATTATAATCCCTGAAGGTTCTGGTTTACATTACAAGAAGAAAGAAAGTGAAATTGAAAATTTGGTTCAAGCGAGGCTTTGGGAAATAACCGAAATTGAATACCCTGAATATTTCGAAGCACAGAGAAGAATTGAAAAATTAGAAGAAGAAATCGAAAATATTAAAACAGAAAAAATCACACCATTAGAGCAAAAATTTAGAAAAGAGATTGAAATGGTTTTTGATTGGAAACATGCTCCTGAATTATTAGACCAAACTCCATGTTATAGATGCTTGGTACCAATACCTCCCGCTGATGATAAACTCGTTGCAGCATGCACTTTAAAAGGTTTACCGCGTAATAGAAATCATTGTGTTATAAAAGCTGAGGTAGAGTTTGAAAAGAAATATGGCCATAAACCAAACCTTAATTTAAATGATGAAGTACTTAAGTTGAAAGATTTAGCACAACTAGAATTGGAAAAATTAAGAGATCGTGTTCTTGATGAAAATGTTCCCCCAGAAGAACGAGATTCTCTATCAGAAGAAGGAATTAAGGAATGGAAAAAAAATATTGAAGAAACATTTGGACCAGATTATAAATTTGAAGAAATGGAAAACATTCTTGGAAACAAGATAGCTGCAATACAAACAGTTAGCTCTGTTATTGCCAGTATTCAATCTCAAGAAGCATTAAAACTTCTTTTTAGAGTTAATGGGAGAAATATTGGGGCTCCAATGGATCCCCCGTATGTAAATTATAATGGGATATACGGTCAATTTGATCCTCTAAATATAATAAAAAGAGAGGATTGTCTTGCTTGTGGAAAAATAGAAGGAGAAGAAAATGCACAAATTGTAGTTCCATTTGATGCTGATGTTGGTTATATTTTTGAAGCTATGAAAATAACAGGATATGAATTAGATTCAGAATTATGGATGATAACTAATCCAATGACAAAAGAAATATATTGGAATCCATATATGCCTTCATTAAAAGATCCAAATATTAAATTAACTTCATTAAAAATCAAAAGCAATGATATTATTTCTTTAACCCCCTTAGGAAAAGCATTAACAGAATCAGAAATAAAGAAATATAATATAATTATCACTTTTATGTGAAATTCTTTTTTTTTGCTAATATTTTTAATAGAGGTGGTAGTGATTCCTGAAAATAAAAAAAAAGATAAACCAATGAGCAAAACCCATTTTAAATTCATGCTAAAACATTTTAAACAACGTGATAAAAAATGTCCGCCCTATAATAAAATTGAAAAAACTAAAATAAAAGAGGGAGATATTGTATTAGATTATGGTTGTGGTCCAGGAAGTTATTCAATTGCGGCAGCAGAAGTAGTGGGCAATACAGGAAAAGTCTATGCTGCTGATATTCATCCTTTAGCAATCGAAGAAGTTGGAAAGAGGGCAAGAGAAAAGGGACTAAAGAATATTGAGACAATTTTAACTGATTGTAATACAAAATTAGAAAACAGCGTTATAGATATTGTTTTATTATTAGATATTTATCATGATCTGTCAGATCCAGAGAGTATATTAATAGAACTCTACCGTGTTTTGAAGAATAATGGATGGCTATGTGTAGATGATCACCATTTTAAAGATGAAGAAATAATAGATAAAATTACTAGTATCGGATTATTTAAATTTATTGAAAGGAAAGACGAGGTCTTTAATTTTTCAAAAGTATAGAAGTCAATAATGGCCCTTTTTTAATTTATTTACAAGTTTTATTAAATCATCTATAAAATAAGCCTCGATACCTGCATTTTTCCCTGTTAAAAGATCATTTTCTAAATCTCCAAAAAAGATCATCTCTTTTTTGCTTACTTTGTAATGCTTTTGAATTTTTAAAAGTCCATCCGGAGCAGGTTTCCATCTCCTCACATCTTCCCTACCTATGATTAGATCTATTTTATTATGTATATTGGCTATTTCTAAAGATTGAATTATTGAATTTCTTGTATTAAGAGAGAGAACAGCAAATTTAATCTCATTTTTAATCCCAAATGACTTTTTATGGTTAATAAAAAAAATTGTCTCCTCGATAAGCTGAGTATCTTTTATATTTTCAAGCTCATAATGCCGAATAATGTCAAAGAAATTTACTAATACTTCTTCATCTTTCTTTTCAACGATGTTATCCAGACATTTTGAAATTCGTTCAAAATCACATTGTTCTTCATAGATTTCTCTATACTTCTCAACTAAAACATCTCTTAAAGTCATCCAATCTGCTGTTAAATTAACAATAGTCCCATCTAAATCAAAAATTATAACTTTTTTACCTTCAAAAGAGATTTTCGTCATTTTTATTCTTATTTATCAGTATTAACTGTTTTTTATATTTGTCGATAATAAAGAACTTCATATCCTATTTTATGAAAGGGACATTTTTCAATACAGACTGAGCACCCAGTAGTTTCATAAAAATATTCAAAACATTTATCACTATCAATTCGAGTTATTATTCCATTATGGTTTATAATTGGTTCTTCATAAATTGCATTCACTGGACAAAAATGAATGCATCTTCTGCACTTTTCACAATATTCTGAAATTTCAACATCTTCGCTTGTATTTTCTGGGAGGGGGGTGGCATTTATTGCAATCATTGACAGTCTTTGTCGAGGACCAAATTTTATTGTTATTAAAAGCTCTTGTTTTCCTATTTTTCCTAATTTTGCTTTAACTGCCATTGCCGGATAAAGGATAGGCCCTCCTAAAGGATGACAAGCAATCGCTTTATAGCCTCTTGAACGAATAAAATTAGCTAATTCATTAGTAGCTACACCTAATTCTGCATATATCTTAAATGATTCTAAACCAGCAGGAGAATTAGGCGCGCTGTTTATCGCATCGTAATCCATTTCCATACCCAACACAATTCCATTTTCGTATAAAAATTGGATTCCACCTACATAATCATTTTCAAAAATTAAATTCTCATCAATAGGGGCAAATCCTATGAGATCAATTCCCAAGGATTTTGTTTTTTCAATAATTTCTTCCCAAAATTCTTTAGTTGCGTGCTTCAAATCACCAGGAGGAGTTTTCATCTCGTTTTTATAATCTCTACTCGATTTTTTTACACTCTTTAAGATTTTGGGAATTATCATTTTTGCGTTTTCTGCTAAATCCTCCTCAAATAAAAAGATATCAAACTTATACAGTTCAATTACTTTTGATCTTAATCCTTTTGATATTTTTAGCAATATTCCCACTTCTTTATAGATTATTTGCTTTAATCCAATTATTTTAATAAAGGTTTTGATTAAGAATTAGAAGAAATTAGGTTATATTATTCTCCCGAATTATGTTTTAAGTCCAGAAAAATTAAAATATTATTTCAATTTTTTTCTTGAAAAATAAAATTAAGAGAAAAAATAAAATTACTTAAGGTTCAATCCATCGCATATTTTTTAGTCCAAGCGTTAGCTTTTGCCTCAAATTTCTTAAGGGCTCTGAAATATTGTTCTCCCGCTTCATGATTCAATGGATCGCCCGGATTAAAGAAAGGAGCTTCATAATGCATCATTCCTTTTAAAGCTTCTATAATATTTGTTAATGTTTTACTGGGAGTCCATCCACTTGCTCCAGTCGATGCATCCACCTTGCCTACAAGATCTGGATTAATTAGGTCCAAACAAATGTTCAATTTTCCTGGTGGAATAGAGGAATCAATATTTGGATGCCACATAAGTGTCACAGCGTAAGCATAAGGCGGTGCAAATGGATAATTTTCTGGGAATTTGATTTCAAAAATAAACTTTCCTTCTGCATAGGGAGTTCCCTTCTTCCCGATGACGGTAAGTCTTAAATGATCAATACTCCTACCCCATGGTTCTAAAATTACATACGGATCATTCTTGTACGATTCAATTGCCTCAGTATAGTCTGTTTCTTCTCTGATAATTATCACCTATCATTTAATTTTGGTTTTAAATTGTAACTGTTATATTAGATTAATTTTATAAAATTATTATTCAATTTATTAAAAATTTTTCACAACAAAATTAATTTGTGTTTTTAGAGTGGAAAATTTTTTGATTAATATCATTATAAAGTAAATATATTTGAAGTTTTCTTAAACCAAAATTATAGAAAGAATTATTCATAAAAACTTAAAGGTATTATTTTAATAATCGAAAATTAAAGAAAAAAAAATTATTTATTAAATTTGTTTCTAATTTTGATTAATATTACAATAGAAATAGTGGCAATTAATAACGAGATAATGCATCCTGATATAGTTGGTTCGTTAGATCCATTTGTTTAACTCTGTACTTCTACTAATTTTACGAGCAAGGTATTTTCAGGTTCAATATGCCCTACTACGTCCATAGAATAATAAAATATCATATAGTATCCGTATTCATAAATAGACAAATTAAAAGGAGCACTATAATCAATCCAACTCGAATCATTGATTTTATACCGAATCACCGAAACTCCAGAACCTACTCCATCATTTGCGGTAAGGGTAAAAGTGGTTGATTTATTCACTTCATTTGTCCCGTTATAAGGTGTGAAGGAAATCATTGATGCTGGAGCAGTAATATCAATTGAGAAATACCTGATCTCAGATTGGTACATTGTCCCTGTAGAATCATTTCCAAACACTTGAATTGTATGCAATCCTCCTTGAGTAGGAAATGAAATTGTAGTATTTCCCATCATTGTTTTATTAGTTTGTCCATCTAAGGAATACCCTTTCCAATCTAAGACTATGTTATTTACATAACTAAGTAATAGTCCTTCATTCAGATTATCTCCAATGGTATAATCCGTATCCCAGGAGTACCCAACAGCATCCAACCACATATTACTAGAGTCTGATCCTCCAAATACAAATTCATCAAAAGAAGAAGGAGTGTGATCATAACCATAACCAGATCCACCATCTTTTGATACTCCATCTATCCATAGGTGCCAATCAATTGCTAAATCAAATTCTATTCTAACATGGTACCATTGTAACGCATTATAGGATTCAATAGTTTCAATAATCCCATCCGGTCTATCATCATATTTTAAATATCCATCTTCCCACCAATTTAATGAAATTGAACCCCCTGAACCATCTAAGAGGTAAATAACATGTCTTTCATTAGTTTCTCCTAATCTTATCCAAAATTCTACAGTACCAGATGTCTGACTTAGTTCAAAACTATTATTTGCCCATTGCCAATTTGCTGTTGTATTATAGTATATTACTTTTGAATGACCAGTAAGTTCTGAAATGACTTCTACTGAACCCCCACCATCTAAAGAATCTACAAAACCGATATCGGTCCCATTAGTGCCATCAGATTCATTTTCAAATCCGTAAGTAGCAGGATAAAAGCCGCCCATTGGTTCTGTATAAGTTTTATTTTCTGGTGTAGTAATATTAATTGATGTAGCACTTAATTTTGGTAATTTATCTAAGAATATTACACTATTGTTATCATTTTTATAAAGCTGAGGATCCAGATTTGACGTTGAACTGATAGAAATCAAAGCAAAACAGAATAGTAGCGAGAAGATAAACAAAAAAGTATATTTCTTATGAACACTATATCAATATTTCATAATATTACCCATTTTGATATATTTTTTCTTTTAAAAAGTGATTATTTTATAATCGATTATGATTGATTAATAAGTTTTTTATAAAAGTTTTGAGTTTTCAGATAGGCTCTTATTAGATATTTTAATTCAATTTTTAAAATTTAATATTTAACCCTTAGAGTTTTTGAATGAAAAAGCGTAAAAATTATATTAATTCTATAATTATTTATTTTTAACTTAACAACCCCTCTTAACTCAGACTGGTAGAGTACTCGGCTGTAGATCTTATCGCGTAATAAAGCAAATTGCTAATGAAGTTACGTCAGCTGAGACCGAGAGTATTGGAGTAAACCAAACCGGAAAAGGTCGCCGGATCGAGGCCGGCAGAGGGGACTATTTTTTCTGATTTTAAAAGTGAAATATGAAATAAAAAAAAATTAGATTTTAGATTTTTTTTTCTGGTTGATTGAAAACTTAGAGATTATATAAATAAGTGGTACTAGGCAAAAGAGTAGTAAAATGCTTATTCCATATCCAGAAATTTTGTCTGGTTTTTCCAATTCTTTTTCTATGTACGTTTCATATTCTGAATATAACTGAACTAATACCTCATCCCCGTATTCCAATCTTACTTTTTTTGGTTTATTACTTAATGATATAGTACGCGCTGTTGTTCCATTTATCCACATCCATTCATCAAGAGCGAGTCCACTAGAATCATAAATTAGAAGTTGAACTTGTTGAGAATAGATATAATCATTTAAGGGTTCACTAAGATCATTAATTGTAAGATTTAAGATTTGCTGATTTCCATCATAACTGCATTCAAGAAAATTATATTTTGGAAGATAAAAATTATCAAACCAAGGAAAAAAGAACCAATCCAATGAGGAACCATATACACTTTCCATAGCTTGCTGTAGATCGGATAATAATGCAATCTTATAAACTTTTTGAGAATAAAATAGCCTTAATCCCGTTAAAAATATTGTATTACCAATGGATCTACGTAGTTTCTCAAATATTAAAGGAGCTTTAGTATAAGCTGTATAATAATAATTACTTGCATTAACAGCGTCATATACAGAAGCATTTATTTTTGATGATAAGCCCTCGAAAGTATAATAAGTTCTTACTTTGTCGATATATGGAGGGTATTGAAAAAATTCCCAATTACCATAATTTATTTCTCCATAATAGCTTGTTAACCAACATACTAATCCTTCATCCAAGAATCCCCAGTCAACTTCGTCATTCCCAACTAGATTATACCACCATTGATGTCCTGTTTCATGTACAATAATACTTTCTAACCAAAATAGAGGATAATCCCATTCATCGAGTGATTCGGTGATATAAACTTGGCATGGGTACTCCATTCCTCCATGATGAGTATATTCTTGAACAATATTTAATGTTGGATATGGATATTCGCCAAAGGTTTCATTGAAAAGTTCTAATGCTTGAATTGCATAATTTATTGCGTTATTTTCCCATAAGAATTGAGATTTTGGTAAGTAATAGGTTGTTACGTTAACACCGTTTACTGTATCAGAATCATAATAAAAATATTTTGAAGCTGAAAAAGTTACTTCTCTAACTGGGTGAATCGGATCAAAGTAATAATGTGTAAAATCTCCATCGTCTATTTTTTGAACTAATTCTCCTGTCGCGGCAACAACCATTCCCTTAGGTACAGTAATGTAAAAATCATAATAAGCCATATCATAATAGAAAGGATCGCCAACCCATAGATAAGGATCTGTATTCCAACCATCATAACTATCATAAACACAAGGCGTAGGGTAAAAACCCGCGCATTTATAGATACGAGAGTGATCAAAATCATCACCGTGAGAATTGGATCTATCCATCCCCCCATCAGGTAATGTAGCACTGAAGTTTATCTCAAATTGGACTCGTTGTAAAGGTTCTAAAATTGTATCTAAATGTACCCACATTGTTTGGTTTGCGGGATATTCATCATAAGCTAAAGATTTTTTTGAAATGTCTGATTTATTTACGCTAATTATATCAATAATACCAGATCTTGAAATGAAAGCCATACCAGATAAATAAATATGAAATGGGAGTTTTGTAAAATTCACTGGATCGTTATTATAGAAATCAACTTTTAAAACCCCTGTTAAGGTCGAAGTGAGATCATCTAATTGAACGGATAGATTATAGTGAGAATATTCTCCACCATTCAATGACAATTTAGGGTTTTCGTTAGCATCTAGTTTAGGATTATTTGGGCCTGCAATAGTCTCATTCGAAAATTTTGGAACTTGGTCTATATAAAGGAAGCCATTAAAACATAGGTAAAAGGAGATTATTATACAATACAAATGATATTTTGACCTGATTATAAACACCAATATTCATTAGATTTAATTTAAATTACATTTGATTTTTTAATATTTAAAGTTTAATTTCATTCATTTATATTGTTTGCTTATTCTTACAATTCAATTAGAGTGAATCTAAGTAATTTTTTTATTTATGATTAAATAATTAGAAGATGTGACAATAAATCTTAAAAATTAAAATCCTTCTTAGTTAAACATCGCAAACTTCTTATTTAGTACCTCATTAATTGAACTATAAATAGCATTAATGAATTATACTGTAAAATGGTAAGAGCTGCAGAAAAGTAAGGAACACTAAGGAGACTATTTATGAGCGAGAACAATCATAATTTTGATCAACATGAATTAGAAAAAATTCGAATGAGAAAGATGAAGGCACTAATGGAGGCTAAAAAAAGAAAAGAAAACCTCCAAGAGAGAAGTGTTTCGATATATGAAAAAATTGATTTTGTTTTGAAAATTGTTTTAGCTCCAGATGCATACACACACCTAATTAATCTAAAAACTAATGAGCCCCCGGTGTATCAATATATTCATAATGAACTTATTAGTCCAGATGTAATACAAAATATTGATTACTTATTAGCATTAATCCAACAGAGGGGCGGAATTCCGAGAAAAATCCCCCTTGATGCAATTATATATCTAGAACGGAAAGCTAAAGGTATAAAATCCAAAATACAGGTGAAACGGGGAGATGATATGATGGATTTAAGTTCATTTCTTAGTAAGGATTGATAACTTTATAACAAATTCGATTTGTGTTAGAAAAGTTTACTGTTCTCTTCCAGAGATTATTGCTACTACTTCCCATTCATTATTTGGAAGAGGATTTGCGGAGATATCGAAAAATTGAAAAGCAAAAGGTCTACCAAAAATTTGCTCCACCATAAAACCAAAGGAGCTTATTG
>JABXKB010000416.1 GCA_013375485.1 Promethearchaeota archaeon
TTGATCCCGTCAATCTGAATTGTCATCTTTTCATTAACCACAATTTTAATCAAAGTATTACTTTTAATCTTGGAGAAGAACTTGCGAGTGTCCCTTCTGGAGGGGAAAAATTAATAAAGGAAAATGGGATGTATTTTAAAGAAACTCGTATATCCTCTCTGTTTATAGAGGACCTTATAATACCAAGTTATCCACTCCTCATACTATTCACTATTATTGCTTTTTTATCAACAATAATCATTTATAGATATAATACTGTAAGAACTAAAACTTGGTTTTGAAGAATTAATCGAAATCTAACTCTTTTTTTTTATTTTTTAAAGGAATTTCCTAGTAAACGAGACTCTGAATTGACCATTTCATCAATTGGATAAAAGAATAATATTAGATTTTTCATCAGTCTCATTTTTTATTAATATTATTTTTATTTATTTTTATATATCTAAAATTAAAAAATGGAAAACCTTCTTAAATTTCAAGCAATGGTCCTTAAGGATTTAAAAAAGTATAAACTAGAATTTTTTCAATTAAGAAAAAATATTGAAAATTTTGAAAATAAATTAGTTGATAAGTATTCACGAACAGAATCCGAAGAAATGTCTATAAGAGCTTTCAAAAAGGAATTTAAAATAATCAATGAGATTTATAAAGGTCGGTTCAATGGAAAATGCACAAACCCAAGTTGTAATGTCGATTTTAGGAAACTTCCAGCTTTAGAGTTCCATCACAATGATCCAAATCTTAAGACAGTTGGCTGGATTGAATTAATGCATAAAAAATATAGTACTATTAAAAAGACATTAGAACAGCAAGATATTAGTCTATTATGTAATAATTGCCATTCTCTTAAAGATTCAAAAATCTATAACAAATTTAAAGATTTAATAATGAGAAAAGAAATATTCGACCATTCAGCAAAAAAAATCGATAATATTATAGATAAAGAAATAGCCAGTTATCTGAATATAAATAAATCAAAAAGAAAAGCATCCTATTTAAAGCATGAGATTAAAAGATGGCTTAAAAAACGTTCAATAGTGGAACAATTATTTAATGGAGGATGTATAGCTTGTGGAGAAACTAGCTTGCCCGCACTCCAATGCCACCATACAAATCCAGAATTAAAACAAAACAAGTGGAGCGTTATAGCACGTAAATGGGACATAAAAAAACTAATAAAAGATTTCTTTTTGAAGGAAGAGTGTATTATACTGTGTGCAAATTGTCATGCGATGATTAAATCATCTAATTTCAAAAATTATGTTAAATTTATCCTCGGAAGTGAATATAAAAGGGAAGTCTTAACAGATTATAATAAATTAGAATATAATATCAAACTATTTACATTCAAAATTAGAAAAATTAAAGATAATTTAGGTAGCCTTAGAATTAAAGATCACCTGAAATTAATGATTCCTAAAGGAGATGGATGGAAGAAAATTCTAATTCATATTTTTTATATAACTCAAGAAAAAGGAATTAATGAGATTAACATAAATGAATTGAGTTACAGTCTAAATGTCTCTAAAAAAGTAGTTCGAGTAGATTTACTTCCAATATTATTATATAAAAATTATTTAAAATTTAAAAGAAAGGAAGGCAATGCGTTTTTATATAATTTAACAGAAAAGGGTCAAAAATTTGCCTTAATCATCATTAAGGATTTGAGTATGAATTATCCAGATGAATTTATTAATTTACTTGTAAATATAAAATTCTGTTGAAAAAAAGTAACTTATAGATAAAATTTTTTTACCTTCTGGAACTATTCTTTTTATCTTTCAAAAAATATTAATAATTTTGGCTCGGTTTGTATAGTGGTTAGTATTGGGGACTGTGAATCCCTAGAAGTGTAAGAATATTCTTACTACTGGGGAAAGACGGGTTCAAACGAAAAGAGATTTATTCTTTTCGGAACAATTCCCGTACCGAGCCCTCTTATTATCATCATGTTGATTTTTTACAAATATTAGAACTTATGAGGTTACTTTGAATTTAGAAGAAGATAAAGTCAGGAACTTACCAGGATGGGAAATTATTGCTCCAATACCTTTATGTATGGGGGGAGATTATCGTGCTTTAACGTTCTGTTGTAAACCTGGGCATTCTTTGACATATGTTCTAAAATGTAAAAGAGATGATATATTAAATAATCTAGGGCTGAGTTCTGAAGAATTTATACGAGTTAAAGAAGAATTTTCCAAAGAAAATAATTGGGATTCAGAGATAGTATGCTTTGGCTCACTCTCCTACTGTTGTATGCGTCGTAATGGTTGTTCAAGAAGAGATCTTGCTTTAGTGGAAAGATACCCAGAAAAATCTTTAACAGAGATAATGAAAATATACTTTAATAAAAAAAAAGAATTATCAAAGAGAATCTTAGAACATATTTCAAACGTTGTAGCAAAAAAGAAAATTGAGCCATATTTAGCTTTATTCTAAAAATAAGCTCTCTCTAGTATTATTTTATCAACAATAGTGCAAAAGATTATAAAGAATATGATAGTTTCTGTTACTCATGAATTAGATCTTGATGGATTGGGTTCTCAAGCGATAATTCAAAGATATTTCAATCATTTTCTAAAAAAAAATAAGAGTAAATTAAATCTTCATTACGCTCATTATACTAATTTTATTGATAAAATTCGAGAAATTTTAGATTTTAAATTTCTTCCAGAACAGTTAATTATCTCAGACATTGGATTTAATGATGATTTTAAAAAACTTTTTCCCCTTTTTAAAAGATTTAAAGAAAAGTTAGGGAAGATATTGTGGTTTGACCATCACTTAATAGATATAAATTTCAAAAATGAATTGAAGAAAATTCTTGAGTTATTTATTAATGATCCAAATCGATGTAGCGCAGAAATTGTAAAAGACTATTATTTACCGGAAGATCTAATTGCTAAAAAAATAGCAAAATTTTCTAGAGCCATAGATTTCGACACTAAAAATTATCAAATTGCATCCAACCTTCAATCGATTATTGCTTATAACAGAGGTTCTGAATTAAATGAAGTTAAGAAAAAGAT
>JABXKB010000417.1 GCA_013375485.1 Promethearchaeota archaeon
ACACCAGGAAATAAAAATGTTACTCATTATTGGAGGAGAAAACCCAAAAGAGCAAATTGCGTAATTTGTAAAAGACCACTTCAGTCTGTTCCAAGATTGCGTCCATCTAAAATGGTTAAAACGCAAAAAACTGCTAGAAGGGCAAATAGAGTGGAAAGTGGAAGATATTGTGCAAAGTGTCTTCAAAATTTAATAAAAGAAACAATTTGGAGCCAATAATCATTATCTGATTTTTTACTGAACTATATTGTTATTATCGTAAAAATCATAAACTTTCTCTTTTTAATTGAATTAATATATTAATTTAAATTACCCAAATATTATGATCTTATCAATTTCAGGACTTCATGGGACTGGTAAATCTACAATTGGAAAATTAATTGCTGATAAGCTAAAAATTCAATATTACAGTACTGGACAAGCTTTTAGAGATCTAGCTCAAGAAATGAATATGACATTAGAAGAATATAGTAAGTATGTAGAAGAAAATCCTGAAATTGATAAAGATTTAGACAACAAAATAATTGGGATTGCTAAAAAAGGAAATATAATTATTGATAGCCAACTAAGTGGATACATTCTAAAATCTATTGCAGATTTTAAAGTCTTATTAAGATGCCCTTTAGAAGTCAGAATCAAGCGAATGGCTGAAAGAGACGACACAACTTATGGACAAAAGTTAAAAGAAACTAAATTAAGAGAAAAATCAGAATTAGAGCGATTCAAACATCTCTACAATATTGATTTGAATGATCAAAAGGAAATTCAAAATATATACGACCTAATAATAAATACAGAAAACCTTACAGTTGAAAAAATTGTGGAGAAAATTCTATTAACTTTAGAAAAGAGTAATTTGATTATTTAGTTTTAAAAATCATAAAAATTTTATTTTTATATACATTTTTAAAAGTTATATTTGTTTACTGGAGATTTAAAATAGCCAGTAATTAAGAAATATTTGAAGGTAATTTGGTGACAAATTATATGAGTGTATACGATATTGGAAGATTATGCGTAAAAACAATGGGAAGAGAAGCTGGACATTATTGTGTCATTGTTGATATAATTGATAAAAATTACTTGCTTATTGATGGTTTAAAAGTTCGAAGAAGAAGAACAAATTATAACCACATTGAACCGATAGCTGATGTATTGGAAATTAAAAAAGGTGCATCACATGAGCAAGTTGAAGCCGCAATTAAAAAAGCTAAATTAGAAAAAAAAATGAATGAAGTAGTATCTATCCCAATCAAATAATTTTATAAAATCGCATCTCAAATAATATTTTAATTATTAATTTTTTTTTAAATGCAACGGTTGCCTAGCCCGGTACGGCGCCGGCTTGGAGCGGAATTCTTCCCAGAAAGCCGGTGTGGGTATCCACTCGGGGGTTCGAGCTATAAGAAATGTCTTCTTGTAGGAATAAATCCCTCCCGTTGCGTATTCCCATTTATATAAACACAATATTTTATACATCTGGAAATTCTAAAGCTTTTGCCTTTTGCCCAGCAAACATACCTCCCATCCCTCCAGATGCCTGAGATTGGAGTTTCAATAATCTTTGAACAAGAGTATTTATTCCTAACGAACACAGGAAATACCAAGCTGTAAAATTGATCCATATAGGTCCTGCGCTTATAAAATTTCCAATAAGAGGAATATCATTCGCGTGCATAGGGGAAAGTGCAACTTGAGCTCCACTAAAAACAACAGAATTCAAAACACCAAAAATAATTATCATTGGAAGAAATGTTACGCAAGTTGGTTTCATTCTTTGAAGTGCCATTCTTTGCTGCGTTTTCTTTAACATACCATCTTTACGTTCCCATTTTTTTCGAGCTTTTTTATATCTTTCAGGGTCAACTTCTGCTAATTCAACTATTTTTTGCTTTTCTTCTTCATGAGCTTTAATTTGTGTTTGTTTACGATTAATTTCTTCTGTGTCAACTAGCCATCTTGTTAAAAGTGTACTAATTGATGCGGTTATAACAGATAATAATAATACAAATATCATTGAACCCGGCGGTGAACCTATCAAATCTAAAAATGTATTCTGAAAAATTAAAGACAACATCTCTATATTTATTTATATTGAAATTATTATAAAGTTTTCAGAAGTTTTTCAATTCAAAAAGAATATCCTCATAAGAACTTTTTAGATTCTCTCTAATTAAATTTTTTTTAAAAAAAATATTTTATTAAGATGATTCCCCCAAATATCTAGAAAATCTTAGCCAAGTTTATTATTACATTAAACAGGTATCTTGGAAATTAATCTATTATTTGCTTCACAGAGAAAAGTTAATCTAATCCAAGCATGCCACGCATGCCAGGATATTGACTCGCGGCAAGCTCCTTTGATATTGTTTCGGCGTAATTATGGATTATGCCAATGGCTATTAAAAGCCCCGTACCTGAAGTCAACGCCCTTAATGTATCAGCAGTGAAACTTAAGACTGCGATAATAATCCCATTGAGAATGATGAGCGTGGGAATATATCTTTTTAAAATTCGTTCGATTATTTTTGAAGAACTCCTAAATCCAGGAACTTGCATCTGTGAATCTATTATTTGCTGAGCTATATCTCGTGGCGCTAAGCCACTAACCTCGACCCAAACACGGCCGAGCATTATACAAAGAAAAATAAATATTAACAGATAAATGATTGCTCTAAATGGATTGTCTATAACTTGATCAATCCCCAATGGCGGAGTAAGTAGGTAAATCAAGCCCCCTGTTGGTATAAGTTGAGTGCCTGTTGCACCCCCAACGCCTTCTTGAGGATCAAATACACCTACTAAATTAATCCAAAAATCATAACCCTGCCCTCGTAATGCTGAATTAGGGCCGGCAAATAATTGCCCAAAGAATAGAACATTAGCATATAATGCATTAACTAGAATAACCGGAATATTTGAAACATAAAGGAGTTTCATTGGGTATTTTCCTTTAAAACCTCGATAGCCTCGATATGCAAGTGGGATCTCAACGCGTGTAGATTCGAACCAAAT
>JABXKB010000418.1 GCA_013375485.1 Promethearchaeota archaeon
GATAATCAATATTATCAAGGGGTAATGCAACTTGAAGACATTTTCATCGTAGTATTACATAAAGATATTAAATATCGAATAATAGAAAATATCCCTCCTGTGTTTGATTGGTTTATGGGAACAATATAATATAAGGTTGCAAATTTGAATTCATTGTATATTCTCCTTATAATTATTGGAATTAATATTCTAATAATTCTCATCTATTGCTTACCTCGAAAGAAGAATCTAAGAGAACCGAGCATGGAAGGTTTTGATAGTCCCGAGGTAGCAACAGCATTTGAAAAAATGACAAATTTTCTTCCATTTAAACTCTTATATAGAAAAGTGTTATCTCAATTAAATGTATTTAACCTTAAGAATAGTTTTGTTGATGTAGGTTGTGGTTCTGGGAATTTAATTGTTCAAGTTGCAAAGAAATATCCAAATCTAGATTTAATTGGAGTCGACTTATCATCTGAAATTCTTGAATTAGCTAAGAAGAAAGCAGTTGAAAATAACGTAAATGAGAAAATAGTTTTTAAAATAGGATCTGTGGAAAATTTGCCCTTTCCAGATAAATCAGTTGAATTTATAATTACTACCCTTTCTCTTCATCATTGGGAAGACCCTAAACAAGCTTTTGAAGAAATATTTCGTGTTTTGAAAGATGGGGGTGTTTTATTGATTTTTGATTTTCGAAGAGATGCAAGAAATTTTTTCTATGGATTGTTAAAATTTGCCACGAAAGTTGTGGTGCCAAAAGCTTTAAAAAAAATTAATGAACCATTAGGCTCTCTTAAAGCTGGCTATGTTTTTTCAGAAATAAGCCAAATAATTTCTCAGACTTCTTTTAGTAATGTGGATATTAAGCCATATCTGGCATGGATGTTTATTAAATTGGAAAAATAAGGTTTTACTAATTAATTAAATAAGAAAAGTATTATTCTACAAACGTTTGTAGACGTAAGATACCAATTTTAAAAAAAACTCTTGTACACCAGTACCCATTTTCGCGCTTGTTTCATAATAGGCACATGCATTCAATAGTTTCTTCATGTTTTCAGATTCTTCATTTTGAATTATTCTATAGTCTTGATTCATTAAATCAAGTTTATTTCCAACAAGTATACTTGAATAGTCTTTAAGTACTTTTTCTATTTCATTCTTCCAGTCTATCAGATGTTCAAATGTAATCTGTCTTGTTAAATCGAAAATATATACTATTCCTTTCGCACCTTTATAAAATTCATGTCTAACCCATTTAAAGTGTTCCTGTCCTGCTAAATCCCATATTTGTAATGTAAATGGATTTTTAGAGCTAGCAATTTTAATGTGTTTTACAAAAAAGTTTGATCCAATCGTGGAACTTACATTTGGAGTAAATCTCTTTTCTAGATATTGGTGAAGTAAAGTTGTTTTACCTACTCCAAAATCACCAACGATACAAATTTTATAAAAAGGAATTTTCGAACCCCATCCTGTTAAATATGAAAGGATATATTTAAATTAATGGGATATAAATTTAATAATTTTACGGTGAATATATAAAAAGGAAAAATGAGAGAAGATAATAATTAACTAATATCTCTTTTTCATCCAAATTAAGTATTGAATTCTTGTTAATAATAATATCCCCGCCAATAATAATGCTACACCAATAGACATTAATAATGGAGAAGCTGTTTCTGGGGAATTTATGTAACTTATAGCCCAAAAAACGAGTAAAATTATTGATATAAGAATTATTATTAAAGAGATATTTCTAATCTTTAAATCTAATCTATCGAATTCTTTCATTTTTACAGAATTAGAGATATACAATTTTCATTTAAAATTCATATTAAATCTAATATATTTATTAAAAAGAGAAAAAAAATATTTACATTCCATATTATTTATGGAACATTTGTTTAATGGAAAAAATGAATATACAGAAGGAAGGAATAGTATATACACCTGAAAATATAACTAATTTTATTTCGAAAACTACTATTGAAAAATTTTTATTAGAAAAACTAAATGATAAATTCTCAACTAAAATAAATAGTTACAATAAATTATTTGAAAAGTATATTCAAAAAGATATTAATGGACAAGTTCTCATAGATATTTCTATTACAAAAAGCGATAAAGAAAAATTTGAATATATTTTTAAAGTATTAAAGTCTTTGACAGTTTTGGATCCCGCTGCAGGGAGCGGACACTTTGTAGTTGCCGCATTAAAGATAATAGAGGAATATTATTTTAAATTAAGAAACTTAGGAATACATAATTGGTCAAGTTACAAAATCAGAGAATATATTATATCAAATAGTCTGTTTGGTGTCGATATTGAGAATGAAGCTATTGAGATCACAAAACAGAGATTGATTTTAGCACTTTCAGATTTGATTGAAAATAAGAATGATCTCAAAGCTTTTCCAAATATTGGTTCAAATTATAAAGTAGGTAATGCGATAATTGGCTTTATTAGGCAATCAGAAATTTTGAATCCTTATAATGCAGACTTAAATGATTGTTTTTATGAAGAAATTAAAAGTGTGTTTCTAACTCATAAAGATTTAAAGAAGATTGAGTCAACAGAAAAAGAAAAAAAAGGAATATTAATTAATTTAAAACCATTTCATTGGTTTCATGAATTTCCAGACATTATAGAAAAAGGAGGCTTTGATATTATAATTGAAAATCCACCTTATATTTCTAATAAACAATTAAGTCCTCTCGAGAAGGCAATATATCAAAATCGATATGAGACTCCAAAGGGCTTATTGAATACCTTTGGAATCTTTATAGAACGTTCCATTGAATTATGTCATTCATCTTCAATACTAAGCTTTATTGTTCACAAAAACATTATTCGCTCAAATAATTATAACTTGTTAAGGAAACACCTTTTAGAACACACTACAATTGAAGAAATCATTGATGTAGGGGGTGGAGCCTTTCAATCTGTAACAGCTGAAACAGTAATTATAGTCTTAGCAACAAAAATTCCTCCAGAAGATCACAAAATATTGATAAAAACTAATTT